>JBEVNF010000288.1:0-6387 GCA_040508255.1 Flavitalea sp. | reverse complement strand
GCCCGCACTGCGGGCCTTTTTTAATGCCTCAGGGCTCTGTCAATATCAATTGGAATAAGGGGAAGAAAGAAAGCAAATCAACACTGCTATCTTTCTTCCCTTTTTAGTTGTGTTTGATAATCAGGGTTTCTATGTATCAACTCAATTCCACTGTGGAAAATAAGTGAATTGTATACGCTTCCTTTAATATAAATTCCGTATTTTCACAAGCTTGCTTGCTTTATGCTTAGATGCCTTATGAAGATTTGCTGATTTCATTGAATATTATCAAACCAAAAATTAATCAACGATGGCGAGCAACATGGGTTTGTATTCCCCCGAGTTTGAGCGTGACGCATGTGGTATTGGGTTCGTAGCCAATATAAAGGGCAATAAGTCTCACCAGAATGTCTCCGATGCTTTAACTATTCTTGAGAACATGGAACACCGCGGCGCCTGCGGTTGCGAAAGCAATACGGGTGACGGTGCAGGTCTGATGATCCAGGTTCCGCACGAGTTCTTCTTTGACGAGTGCATTAAACTTGGCGTGCATCTGCCTTCATTTGGTAAGTACGGTGTCGGAGTGATCTTTTTTCCGCGTGACATCCGCTTGCGTGAGGAGTGCCGTGATATTTTCAACCGGTCAGTTGAAAAACTCGGCCTTGAAATACTCGCGTACCGCAAAGTTCCGGTCAACACAGAAGGTATCGGTGCAACCGCACTTTCAGTTGAACCAGAAATGGAACAGGTGTTCATTGCCTGCCCGGACCACATCACCAATCCGGAAGATTTTGAACGTAAACTGTTCATTCTCCGCAATTACGCAACACACACAATCAACAGTACAGTAAGAAAAGATGAGATCGGCTTTTATGTCGCATCACTTTCTTATAAAACTGTAGTTTATAAAGGTCAGCTTACGAGCAACCAGGTAAGAAATTACTTCCCGGACCTGGGCAACAAACGCGTTGTTTCGGCATTCGGCCTGGTACACTCGAGGTTTGCCACCAACACTTTCCCTTCATGGAAGCTGGCTCAACCATTCCGTTTCATCGCCCATAACGGTGAGATCAATACCCTCCAGGGAAATATCAACTGGCTGAAAACGAGCGAAAAAGGCTTCATCTCCCAATACTTCTCCAAAGAAGAAATGGATATGCTGCTGCCGATCGTAACACAAGGACAGTCCGATTCTGCCTGTCTCGACAATATTATAGAGTTGTTGGCCCTCTCAGGACGTTCACTGCCACATGTAATGATGATGTTAATACCCGAGGCATGGGATGGTAATGAGCAAATGCCTCCGCTAAAAAAGGCATTCTACGAATATCATGCATGTCTCATGGAACCCTGGGATGGTCCGGCATCTATTTCCTTCACCGACGGTAAGATCATCGGCGCAACACTCGACAGGAACGGTCTCCGTCCTTCAAGATATTGCGTCACCTCAGACGACCGTGTGATCATGGCTTCTGAAACAGGTGCATTACCGGTTGATCCTTCAATCATCATCGAGAAGGGCCGTCTTCAGCCCGGAAAGATGTTTGTGGTTGATATGGAACAGGGTCGCATTATCAGTGATGAAGAACTGAAAGAACAGATCTGTTCACAAAAGCCTTACGGCGAATGGTTGAACAAATACAAGATCCGTCTAGAGGAATTGCCTGAACCAAGAGTATTGTTCACGCATCTTGAGCACGATCAGATCTTTAAATATCAAAATGCATTTGGCTACTCAACCGAGGATCTTGATACGATCATTGCTCCAATGGCAATCGATGGTAAAGAGCCTATCGGTTCAATGGGTACAGATATACCACTGGCTGTGCTGAGTGATCAGCCACAGCACCTGAGCAGCTATTTCAAACAGTTGTTCGCACAGGTTACAAACCCTCCGATCGATCCCATCCGTGAGCGTCTTGTTATGTCGCTCGCAACATTTGCAGGTAACAATGGTAATTTGTTACAGGAAGATCCGCTGGCGAGCCATTGTGTTGCGCTGAAACATCCGGTACTTACCAATCATGAATTGGAAAAGATCAGAAGTATCGATACAGGGATTTTCCAGGCAAAAACATTGCAGACATATTTCCGCGCAGGTAATACCCCGGGCGCATTGCAGAAAGGTATCGAGCGTCTTTGCCGTTATGCAGTGGATGCTGTGGAAGATGGATTTGAAGTGATCATTCTTTCTGATCGTGCGATCGATTCTGATCACGCACCGATACCAACATTGCTGGCAGTTTCTGCGGTGCATCACCACCTGATCCGCAAAGGTCTCCGTGGCCAGGTAGGTCTTGTGGTTGAAGCCGGCGACGTTTGGGAAGTACATCACTTCGCATGTCTCATCGCGTTTGGTGCAACTGCCATCAATCCATATCTCGCGCTTTCTTCTATCCGCGATATGAAACTGAATGGTAAGATCCAGACCAACCAGGATTCAGAAGAGCTCAAGAAAAATTATATCAAAGCTGTCTGCGAAGGTTTGCTGAAAGTATTCTCAAAAATGGGGATCAGTACGCTTCAGTCTTACCAGGGTGCGCAGATCTTCGAGATCATTGGTCTCAGCAAAGAAGTTGTGAACCGTTATTTCACCGGTGCCATTTCACGTATTGAAGGAATGGGGCTTGATGAGATAGCACGCGAAACACTTGCAAAACATTATTTCGCATTCAGTCAGAAAGATGTTCCAAGTGATCGCCTGACAGTTGGTGGTATCTATCAGTGGAAACGTAAGGGTGAACAACACCTTTTCAATCCGCAAACCATTCACCTGCTGCAGCATTCAACAAGATCAAACGATTACAATACTTTCAAGAAGTATACTAAGCTGGTGAACGACCAGGGTGAAAAAGCCGTAACGCTCCGAAGCCTGTTCCAGTTCAAGCAAAATCGTCCATCCATTTCGATAGACGAAGTTGAACCTGCGGAAAATATCTACAAACGTTTTGCAACCGGTGCAATGTCATTTGGTTCCATTTCGTGGGAAGCGCATACCACACTTGCCATTGCAATGAATCGTCTTGGCGGTAAGAGCAATACAGGTGAGGGTGGAGAAGATGAGATCCGTTATGTGAAGTTACAGAACGGCGATTCTATGCGCAGTGCGATCAAGCAGGTAGCGTCGGCGAGATTTGGTGTAACAAGTCAGTATCTCACCGAAGCAGATGAACTGCAGATCAAAATGGCGCAGGGCGCAAAACCAGGTGAAGGTGGACAGTTGCCGGGACATAAGGTTGATGAGTGGATCGGTAAAACCCGTCACTCAACACCAGGTGTTGGCCTGATCTCTCCGCCACCGCACCACGATATTTATTCAATCGAGGATCTTGCCCAGTTGATCTTTGATCTTAAAAACGCAAACCGCAAGGCACGTATCAATGTGAAGCTTGTTTCTAAAGCTGGTGTTGGTACAATCGCTGCGGGTGTTGCGAAAGCAAAGGCTGATGTAATTCTTGTATCAGGTTTTGATGGTGGTACCGGTGCTTCACCGGTAAGCTCTATCAAACATGCAGGTTTGCCATGGGAGCTTGGTCTTGCTGAATCACACCAGACACTTGTTAAAAATAAACTGCGCAGTCGTGTTGTACTTCAGGCTGATGGCCAGATGAAGACCGGTCGTGATATCGCGATCGCAACGTTGCTTGGTGCTGAAGAGTGGGGTGTTGCAACTGCTGCACTTATTGTTGAAGGATGTATCATGATGCGCAAGTGTCACCTGAATACCTGTCCAGTTGGTGTTGCAACCCAGGATCCGGAATTGCGCAAGCGTTTCTCCGGTGATGCAGAACATGTGGTGAACTTCTTCAAATTTATTACACAGGAATTCCGTGAGATCATGGCGGAGCTTGGTTACAAAACCGTTGAAGAAATGGTTGGCCAGGTGAATGGTCTCGAGCTGCGCGATAATATCGACCACTGGAAGTATAAAAAACTTGATCTCTCACCAATACTCTATCGCGAGCCATTGAGTGATGAAACAGGTTTATATAAGCTGGAAGAGCAGGATCATGGTATTGATGCGGTGCTTGACTGGCAGTTGCTTGAAGCAGCTAAACCTGCAATCAGCGACAAGAAAAAAGTTACAGGCACTTTCAACATCAAGAATACCGATCGTACGGCAGGAACCATTCTTTCAAATGAGATCACAAAGGTTCACAAAGCTGCGGGCCTTCCGGACGATACCATTCAATACAAATTCAATGGTACAGCGGGACAAAGCTTTGGTGCATTCAATACCAAAGGTGTTACGCTTGAACTGGAAGGAGATGCAAATGATTATTTTGGTAAGGGTCTCAGCGGCGCCAAGCTTGTTGTGTATCCGCCAAAACAATCACCTTTTGTTCCGGAAGAAAACATCCTGATCGGTAATACTGCGTTCTATGGTGCTACATCCGGTGAATCCTATATCCGTGGTAAGGCGGGTGAAAGATTTGCGGTTCGTAACTCCGGTGCGACAGTTGTTGTTGAGGGTGTTGGTGATCACGGTTGTGAGTACATGACTGGCGGACGTGTAGTTATACTTGGCGAAACCGGTCGCAACTTCGCGGCAGGTATGAGCGGTGGTATCGCTTATGTTTACGATGTACGTGGTACTTTCAATACACATTGCAATACGGAGATGGTTGATCTTGATCCTCTGGATGAAGAAGATGTAAAACTGCTTGAACAGATGCTGCAAAAGCATCTTGATTACACCGGAAGCACGGTGGCGAAATTTGTTCTGGATGATATTGAGAACCAGACCAGGAATTTTGTGAAAGTGTTTCCGAGAGATTACAAAAAGGTATTGTCGGCAGGTAAAATCGCCTCAACCGTTAAGTAACAAGTTTAAGCAGCAACGTAACCAAATCAATCAACCAATCAACATTTAAAGCGATGGGTAAACCAACTGGCTTCCTGGAGTTTACAAGAGAACTACCTTCAAAACGTGCTCCGCAGGAGCGCCTTAACGACTATAAAGAGTTTGTGGAACGTTTTTCCGAGCCCAAACTCAATCAGCAATCTGCGCGCTGCATGAACTGCGGTATCCCTTTCTGTCACAGCGGATGCCCGCTTGGAAATGTGATCCCTGAGTTCAATGACGCAGTATATCGTCAGAGCTGGCAGGAAGCTTACGAGATCCTGTCCTCAACAAATAATTTCCCTGAGTTTACAGGAAGGATTTGTCCCGCGCCTTGCGAAAGCGCCTGCGTACTTGGGATCAACCAGCCTCCTGTAGCAATCGAGGAGATCGAAAAACACATCATCGAAATAGCTTTCGAAAAAGGTTTTGTGAAAGCAAGGGAACCTAAGGTCCGTACCGGCAAAAAGGTTGCGGTAATTGGTTCTGGTCCCGCAGGTCTTGCAGCTGCGGCCCAACTTAACTATGCCGGTCACAGCGTTACCGTTTTTGAACGTGATGATGCACCGGGTGGATTGCTTCGCTACGGGATCCCTGATTTCAAGCTTGAAAAATGGGTGATCGACCGTCGGGTAAAACTGATGGAAGAAGAAGGTGTTGTTTTCAAATGCAATTCCAATGTAGGGGTGAACGTGCGGATCAACGATCTGTTCCGTGAATATCATTCGATCGTACTTGCGGGTGGTTCCACCATCCCGCGCAATCTCGATATCCCGGGCAGGGAGCTGAAAGGTGTTCATTTCGCAATGGAGTTCCTGACCCAGCAGAATAAACGTGTGAGCAACCGTAAGGTGCCAGTGGAAGATATCATTGCAACCGGCCAGAATGTGGTGGTAATTGGTGGTGGTGATACAGGTTCTGACTGTGTTGGAACCTCTAACCGCCAGGGGGCGAAGAGCGTGACTCAGTTTGAATTATTGCCAAAACCGCCTGAAAGCCGTACAAGCTACATGCCATGGCCAACCTACCCGATGGTTCTTAAAACATCATCTTCTCATGAAGAAGGAGTTGACCGTCAATGGGCAATTGCTACCAAGAGATTCGTTGGTGATGATCAGGGTAATCTTAAAGGCGTAGTAATTGTAAAACTCGAGTGGAAACTTGGGGAAGACGGAAGACCAGCTCATTTCGAAGAAGCTCCCGGAACAGAAAAGGAGATTCCTTGTGAAAAGGCTTTCCTTGCGATGGGATTCCTTCATCCGCAGCACGAGGGAATGATTGCTGAACTAGATGTTGAACTTGACAACAGGGGCAACGTTAAGGCAGGCGAAAAAAACTATCAGACCAACATTCCGAAGGTATTTACTGCAGGTGATATGCGTCGTGGACAGTCTCTCGTTGTCTGGGCGATCAGCGAAGGCAGAGAATGCGCGAGAAGGGTAGATGAACATCTTTCCGGATATTCCTTGCTCGAGAGACGTGATCACAGTGTTATAGCACATTAGTACCCATAAGGGGTTTGTATAGCATAAATTTAGAGCCTCCTGATTTCAGGGGGCTTTTTT
>JBEVNF010000250.1:0-16034 GCA_040508255.1 Flavitalea sp. | reverse complement strand
TGAATAATGGTAAAGCTGTGTATTGTGAAAAGCCAATGGTTCACGATATCACTGAAGGGCCGGAAGTACTTGCTGCCCAGGCAAAAAATAAAGTTGTTTTCCAGGTTGGTAGCCAGGGTATGAGTTCACTTGGTAATGAAAAAGCACGTGAGCTGCTTGAAGCAGGGGCTATCGGTAAACTGAACTATGCCGAAGGTTTCTGGGCACGTAATACACCGGGTGGTGCGTGGCAGTATGATATGCCGGCAGATGGTGATGAAAAAACTGTTGACTGGAAAAAGTTCCTTAATAAATATCCGAACAGACCATTTGATCCAAAACGTTTCTTCCGCTGGAGATGCTTTAAGGATTACGGTACCGGTGTTTCCGGTGATCTGTTTGTGCACTTATTCTCAAGTCTTCACTCAATCGTTGGAACAACAGGTCCTACAAAGATCATGAGTACTGGTGGTCTCCGCTACTGGAAAGATGGTCGTGAAGTACCAGACATTCTTCTTGGTATGTTTGATTATCCTGCTTCAGAAAAACATGGTGCATTTAATCTTTCATTGCGTGTAAACTTTGTTGATGGCTCAGGTGGTAATAGCTCATTACGTCTTGTGGGTAATGAAGGTACTATGGATGTTGAGTGGGATAAAGTTACACTTACAAAAAACAAATTCTGGCCTCCTGAAAACTATGCAAAATATTTTTCAGAGCGTCAGTATGATAAGGATTATGATCGTAAGAAAATGAATGCACCATCAGTAACTGAGTTCCTGGCAGAGAAAGGTTATAAAGGCGCGCACTACGATCACCACTACAACTGGATCCGTGCCATCCGTGGTGGTAAACCAGTGATTGAAGATGCAGTGTTTGGTTACCGTGCTGCTGCACCAGCTTTGCTTTGTAACGATAGTTATTACAATGAGAAGCCGATCAAATGGGATCCCGAAAAAATGAAATTGATTTAATAATCATGCTCCCCTCTTTGAGGGGAGTTTTTAAATTTTTACAATATGTACGCAAAACTTCTCATCGCAACAATCGCTGTTGCAACAGTAACAGCATCATTCGTTGCTCCGGTGAATGACAACACACTCACCGATAAAGAAAAAAAAGATGGTTGGGTATTATTGTTTGATGGCAAGTCAACCAAAGGTTGGAAATTTTACCAGGGTAAACAAACGGATGGGTGGCAGATAGCAAACGGCGAATTAAGCTGCAAGCTTGAAGGTGTGACCAAACGTGCCGATCTGATAACAGAACAGCAGTTCGGTGATTTTGAACTTTCGATCGACTGGAAGGTTGCACCGAAATCAAACAGTGGTATCGTTTATCGTTGCAATGAAAAATATGGCTCATCATATGAATCAGGCAATGAATATCAGCTGATCGATGATGAAGGTTATCCTGAAAAACTGGAAGACTGGCAAAAGAGTGGCGCAGATTACGCAATGCATCCGCCAACTGCCATCGCTGCAAAACCAGCAGGAGAATACAACACAACGAAGATCATTGCTAAAGGTGCACATGTGGAACATTGGCTCAATGGCGTAAAGGTTGCAGACTTTGAAATGTGGACACCTGAGTGGGAAGCATTGAAGGCTAAAAGCAAATTCAAGGATAAAGCTGATTGGGGAAAGAATAAATCCGGACAGATCGCATTACAGGATCATGGTGGTGGATTGACTTTTAAGAACATTAAGATCAGAAAATTATAAAAGTAAAGGGGCGCAAATCATTTGAGCCCCTTTACTTTTTATCTTCTTGCTTTAAAAAAATCTTTCATCAACTGTGCGCATTCATCTTTAAGAATTCCCTTTACAACTTCTGTTTTCGGATGAAAGGGCCAGTTGGGTTCTGTGATGCGTTTGTGCCCGTTCTTCTCATCATCTGCACCCCATACTATCTTCGAGATCTTACTCCAGTACAGTGCGCCCGCACACATCAGGCAAGGTTCAACCGTTATATAAATTGTCGCATCCGGTAAATATTTGCTGCCAAGATAATTGAAGGCAGATGTTAGCGCGATGATCTCACCATGTGCAGTTGGGTCATTCAGCATTTCACACTGATTATGACCTCGAGCGATCACCTGGTCATTCATCACAACAACAGCACCCACGGGAACTTCACCTGCATCAAATGCTTTTTTTGCTTCCTTGTACGCCTGGTACATGTAATATTCGTCAGTCATAAACCTCAGTTGAATAATACAAATGTAGCGAGAACATCACAGCTTACGATGCTTCGCATGCAAGCTTTGTAATTGGAGCTTCCTGTTTGATACGTGGCTTGCGGTATTTGTTAAGGTTGATGAGCAATACACTCGCGAGAATGATCCCGAGCCCGCTGATCTGTACAGCACTCAGTTTTTCATCTATGAACAATACACCGAGAAGCACAGCAACTATCGGGTTTACATAAGCATGCGTGCTCACCTGTGTTGCCGGACGAACACTCAGTAACCATACATAAGAGCTGTAGCCGATCAGTGAACCCATGACCACAAGATATAGGAGCGACAACCATGCTGAATTTGAAACAGCATTTACATCAAATGTTTTTGTTTCTCCGCTTACCAGGCTGAACACCAGGAATACCAACCCGGCTGTTATCATCTGCCATGCCGTATTAACTGCATTTGATCCGCCTGTTGCCTTATATTTTGAATATAGTGAACCACCTGCCCATGATATTGAACCTATAACAAGAGAGATCGTTGCTATCACCTGCCATATACTGCCGGTATCAGAAATTGCATGCATTACATTTTCACTGAACAGAACGATCACACCAATAAAACCGATCAGCAAACCAAATACAATGTTCTTGCTCTTCAGATTTACCGACCAGTTTGCTTTGTCAAGCATGACAAACCAGATAGGACCAGCTGATACAAGTATTGCTACCAATGAGCTTGGAAGAAATTGTTCTGACCATACTACTGCTCCGTTTCCAATGAACAACATCAGCAGACCACTGATTGCGGCATGCTTAACATGAACAGCATTAAATAACTTTTCCTTTCGGTAAGCACACCACGCAAACATTAATGCAGCCGCGATCACAAAGCGAAGTGCTGCCATAATAAAGGGAGGAATATCTTCTATAGCTACCCTGATAAAAAAATAGGTGGATCCCCAAACGATGTAAACAACTGCGAATGCAAGTACCACCATTAAGGTTGACGGAGCTGTTTTTGTCTGCGTGTTCATCTTATGCTGATTTAAATGTGCTGCTTCTTTTATTCCGGTTTTGGAATTACTATCGAATTTTCTTCTTTCCTGGTTTCAAGAACGATCGTTGTTCTTGTTGAGCTGATAGTTGGGATGGTGCTGAGTTTTGTTCTCATGATATCCATCAGTGCTGCTGAATCCGCAGTCCTGATCTTAATGAGAAAACAATCCTCGCCGGCCACATGATGTACTTCCTGAACTTCTTCAATCGCGGCGATGGCCTCAGCGGTTTGCATCGAACCCATTCCCTCGCTCCTGATAAAAATGAATGCAAGAAGTTTTTGTTGCAAGGCGGAAGGGTTGATCCTCGTATGGTAACCACGGATGATTTCCCGCTGCTCAAGTTTTTTCACACGCTCCAGTACGGCAGAAGGCGCCATTTCAAGCTGGCGGGCAAGGTCCGCGTTGGTGATCTTGGCGTTTTCCTGCAAAACGGAAAGAATCTGCAGGTCCACGTTGTCAAGAGTAACTTCCATCTTAATGTTTTTTCAAAGCTATACATTTTCCGAATTAAATTCACTAAACGGGCAAAATTCAGAATATTATTCTGAAAATTGACCGTTTTCGGGGATGATGTTCTTATCCTGATGAATATGACCGCACGGTAGACCCAATTCCTTAACTTGTAATTATGTCCACATCATTGCCGCAGGTGGTTCTTGGTTTGCTTGCCGGAATCTCACTCATCATACTGCTTACAACAAGGTTGAAGGTTCATGCGTTCTTCGCGCTGGTTCTCGCCAGTTTCCTGGTAGGTCTGGTTGTTCAGATCCCGGTGCTACAAATTCTCAACCTGGTAAAAGAAGGTTTTGGAAATATTATGAAGTCGCTGGGGCTCGTGATCGTTCTTGGAACCACACTTGGTGTTCTGCTGGAACACACAGGAAGCACAAAGGTGATGGCTTCGGCTATCCTGAAAAGAGTGGGTGATAAATCTGCATCACTGGCAATGAGTTTAACCGGGTTTATAGTTGGTCTTCCGATATTCTGTGATTCCGGCTACATAGTTTTAAGTGGATTGAATAAATCGATTGCCGCGCGTACAGGCATCTCCGTTATAATCATGAGTGTTTCTCTTGCAACAGGATTATACAGTGTTCATTGCCTTATCCCTCCGCATCCCGGTGCTGCCGCAGCTGCGGGAACAATCGGAGTAGGATATGGCAAACTGATCATCATCGGGATCATTGTTGCGCTGCCTGCTATGATTGCGGGTCATATCTGGGCGAGATATGCAGGAAGTAAACTTCCGGTAGTAAAGGCTGAAGAAACAAAGGAAGATGCAAATACTGCGGATCATAAAAACCCATCAACGTTGAAAGCGTTTCTGCCTGTAATTGTTCCCATACTCCTGATCGCATTGCATTCGTTTGTGCAGGAGAAGGAACCTGCTGAATGGTGGAAACAACTGATACTTATTCTTGGTGAGCCTGCGATTGCATTGAGTATTGGTGTTGTGTTTGCATTCGCAGCAGGAAGTAACTGGAAGAGTGAGAAGACTGGTAAACTTTTGACCGATGCCGCAGAAAAAGCAGGTGGTATACTCGTGATCATCGGTGCAGGCGGTGCATTTGGCGCAGTGCTTGCCGCTACTGATATAGGAAGACATTTTGGTGAAGCTGTATCACTCGGCAGCCTTGGTATTCTTTTTCCATTCCTGCTTACATCTGTATTAAAAACAGCACAGGGCTCATCAACCGTGGCGATCATTACTGCATCATCTGTGGTATTACCATTGTTGCCGGCATTGAACCTGGACTCTGAAAACGGGCGATTGCTTGCTGTTCTTTCAATGGGTGCAGGATCGATGATGATCTCACATGCAAATGATGCGTACTTCTGGGTGATCGCAAAGTTCTCCGGTCTGGAAATGAAAACAATGTTGCGTGTTTATTCTGTTGCAACGATCTGGATGGGAATTGTGAGTCTTCTTTGTGTGTATCTTGTATCAATATTTATCTGATCAGTAAAATCAATCCCATGACAGGCAGGCAAAAGATCATGAGAGCAATCTATCCGATCATTACAGGTATGAGCAGGTTGTTTGGAAAAAATAATGAGGTGTTGAAAGCACAACCAAAGCAAACGCCACCGGTATCGATCTATGATCAGCCCTTAAAGTTGAATAACGGGACGCAACTAAACCTTAATGAGCTTAGTGGTAAAAAGATTTTGTTTGTAAACACAGCATCTGATTGTGGTTACACGGGACAGTATGAAGAACTTCAGCGACTGCAAAATAAATTCGCTGCAAAGCTCGTAGTAATAGGTTTTCCGGCCAATGATTTCAGGGAGCAGGAAAAAGGCTCTGATGAAGACATTGCGCAATTCTGCAAGATCAATTATGGAATTTCATTTCCTTTGGCTGCAAAAACAGTCGTGATAAAATCCGGAGAACAGAATGCTGTTTTCAACTGGCTTACACACAAAGAAAAAAACGGATGGAACGATAAACAACCATCCTGGAATTTTTCAAAATTTCTTGTCGATGAAAACGGAAGCCTGACACACTACTTTGATCCATCTGTAAGCCCCCTTGGTAAGGAAGTTACAGACGCGATTGCGCAATAATTAAATTTATCAGATCGGACATTTTTCATGGTAGTTCTCAAGTACGATCGGCGTTTTTGTAAACTCGAATCCATCATAAGTTGTGATGATCTCGTCAAGCACACCGTTGATCTCTTCAGGTAGGGTCAATGTGACAAGTCTTGCGCGAAACTCCTTGATATTTGGCAACCCTTTCAGGTAGTTGGCATAATGCCTTCGCATTTCGTTGATACCAACAACAGGACCTTTCCATTCAACAGAACGTTTAAGGTGTTTGCGGCAGACTGCAACACGATCTTCAATAGTCGGGGGAGGAAGATGTTCCCCGGTGGCTATATAATGTTTGATCTCGTTAAAGATCCATGGATAACCGATCGCACCACGACCGATCATGATCCCATCAACACCATAACGATTTTTATATTCAAGTGCTTTTTCCGGAGAATCGATATCACCGTTACCAAAGATCGGAATCTTGATACGCGGATTGTTCTTCACCTTGCCGATTAGCGTCCAGTCTGCCTCACCCTTATACATCTGTGTACGGGTACGCCCATGTATCGCGAGAGCCTTGATACCAACATCCTGCAAACGTTCCGCAACTTCTTCGATATTGCGGGTGTCATCATCCCAGCCAAGTCTTGTTTTTACAGTGACCGGCAGTGAAGTTGACTTTACTACGGCTGATGTAAGTCTTTCCATCAGGTCAAGATCTTTCAATACACCAGCGCCTGCGCCCTTCAATGCAACCTTCTTAACCGGGCAACCATAGTTGATATCAAGAAGATCTGGGTTGGTTACCTCAACGATCTTTGCGGCAAGGGAAAGGCTTTCTTCATCTCCACCAAAAATCTGGATCCCTACCGGTCGCTCGTAATCAAAGATGTCGAGTTTCTGGCGGCTCTTGATCGCGTCCCTGATCAGGCCTTCGGAAGATATGAATTCCGTATACATCAGATCTGCGCCATTATCCTTACAAACTGCACGGAAAGGCGGATCACTTACGTCCTCCATGGGAGCGAGTAACAGGGGGAATTCAGGTAATTCGAGGTTGCCGATCTTGACCATAATTATCACTTTTCACGATCCCGCCAATCCGGGGGATATGCTTATCTTGCGTACTTTAAAAAGGATACAAAATTACATTTTAATCTCCGTTTCTACCAGCCTATGACAGGTCATTTACGAATTAAGTCTCCCAACACGCAGCTAGGGGTATTGTTGCTGGTATATTTTGTAACCCAGATACTGATCCTGAGTCTTGCCCAGCTATTTTTGGGTGATATTTCCAATCTTTCCAACCCGGCTAACATCCCAAAGGTGAAGGCTTTCCAGGCGGCTTCCTCTGTTTTGCTGTTCTTTTTGCCTGCATTTCTATTTGCAACTTTCACATTTCGCGGACGATATCTTCATTATCTCGGTTTTAATCCTGCAGAAAAATCACCGATGTATGCCATCGGAAGCATCTGTATGCTGGTTGCATTTCCGCTGGTTTTCTGGCTGGGAGCACTCAACCAGATGATACCGTTACCCGAGTCGATGATAAAGCTTGAAGAAAATGCAGGAAAGCAGATGGAGATTTTCCTGAAAGTGAACAGTGGCTGGGATATCGTGATCAATGTGATCGTGATCGGGTTATTGCCTGCTATTTGCGAGGAAGTGTTTTTCAGGGGGGCAATGCAAAGGATCATGATCCAGCTTACAAAAAATCCATGGTTGGGGATTGTGCTTACAGCGGCTCTGTTTTCGGCCTTTCACCTTCAGTTCCAGGGTTTTTTGCCAAGGTTGTTCCTGGGGATCATTCTGGGTGCGCTGTATTGGTTCAGCGGAAGTATCTGGACAAGCATCCTGGCGCATTTTATCACAAACACGGCACAGGTGCTCGCAGCATCTTATGCAACCGAATATGTACATCATAATCCGACAGTTCCCGTTTACCTGGCATTGGCGAGCGGAGTTGCAGTTTTTGGACTGATGCGTTTGTATCTCAGGTTTTCAACCGTTACATGGTCAAAGGTTTATGAAAGAGATGGGTTGGCTAAGTACGATGATTTTATGGTGTAATAAATTTTCTAACAAACTCCCCGATAAAGAATGGCCCTGAACATTGCCGTATTTAGAAAAAGACTTGGAACCGCAATTGTTTTTGTTGCAGTAATGCTTGCGGGTTTGCTGTGGAACCAATGGAGTTTCTTTATCCTTTTTTCGGTTATACATATGGGTTGCTGGATCGAATACCAGAAGATCATCACACGTATCAGCCCTGAATACAGTGAGATCACCGGCTTTCATAAATATGGAATTATACTCGCGGGGTTCTGTGTGATGCTGTATCTCACAAATGATACATTTAACATCGGGGATTTTTCACTGCATGCTATGGGATTCTGGCTGGGGCTGATCACCATATTTTTGCTTCCTCTTGTTGAGTTGCTTTTCTCAAAACAACTATCATCAAAAAATATTCTCTACTCATTCGGAGGTTTGATCTATATCTCGCTTGCCTGGGCGCTGATGATCGGGCTGTATGAAAAATACCGGCCCGCAGATGGTATTGTCGGTCCGAATATCCCACTGACAATTATTCTTGCAGTGTGGATCAATGATACCATGGCTTACCTTGTAGGTTCATTTATTGGTAAAACACCTTTTTCAAAAATATCACCAAAGAAAACCTGGGAAGGTACACTTGGCGGCGCGATCCTTTGTGTGGTTGTAATTGGCCTGGTTGCAAACGGGCCGGGTTCTGTTATACTTGGTATCCCGCAGGGCACTGGTATTGCAGCATATCATTGGTATATTATCGCAGCAATTGTTGCTGTAATGGGTACAGCTGGTGATCTGTTTGAATCAAAGCTGAAGAGAATGGCTGATATCAAAGACAGTGGGCAGATCATGCCGGGGCATGGTGGTTTTCTCGACCGGTTTGATTCGCTTTTGTTTGTGACCCCGATAGTTTGGATCTATGTTCAATTATTCATGTAAAGGCAAAGTGGAATTGAAACTGATTGTGCTTTCAATTTCCTAATTTTGCGGCTTAATTTTCCCTGATGCAGATACACAGAGAAGGATATAAAACGATTTTGCTTATCGCCATTGTTTTTGCGATCATTAACCTGGTTTCATTTTATTTTATCAGCTTCAGTTTTCCATGGTTAAGCTGGCTGATCTTCCTGGTATCGCTTGGCTTCCTCATTTTTATAATTTCATTTTTCAGGATCCCTTCAAGAATTCAGACAAAAGGTGAGAATCTTGTGATCTGTCCTGCAGATGGAAAGGTTGTTGTGATCGAGGAAACTGTTGATGAAGAATACTTCAAGGGAAAACGTCTCCAGGTTTCTATTTTCATGAGCCCGCTTAACGTGCATCAGAACCGTAACCCTGTATCGGGTGAGGTCGTTTATAACCAGTATCACAAAGGAAAATATCTTGTGGCCTGGAACCCCAAGTCATCTACAGAAAACGAGCGTCACACTACTGTTGTGAAAAGTGCTTATGGTGAAGTATTGTACAAACAAATTGCCGGCGCAGTCGCACGCAGAATCGTAAATTATCTGCGTGTTGGCGAAAAAGTTGAACAAAGCAATGAATATGGCTTTATAAAATTTGGCAGCCGTGTGGATGTATTGCTTCCTGTTGGAACAAAGCTCAACGTTGAACTGAACCAGGCTGTTCAGGGTGGTGTCACAGTGCTTGCAACTTTCTGATCTGAGCTATCAGAAAATTGATCTCAGCTCATCAAGACTATAAACTGTATAGGTTGGTTTAAGTGAAGCGACTTCATTGATATGATTCACATAAACCTGGTCGATCCCTGCATTGATCGCGCCCTGTATATCAGCGTCGATGCTATCACCAATCATAATGCTCGTTGCTGGTAACGCATTCGTCACCTTGAAGGCGTATTCAAAAATTTCTTTTTTAGGCTTTATGCTGTTGCTTCCTTCCGATGTGATCACTTCACCAAAGTATCGGGCAATACCAGAATATTTCAGTTTGCTGTGCTGCGTTTTTTCGAAGCCATTTGTAATAAGATGCAATGCATACCCTTTGTCGGTAAGGAAGTCAAGGATCTCAATAGTTCCCGGAAACAGCAATGTTCTTGATGGCAGCAGATCAAGGAAGGCATCACCCAGTGTTCTTGCAAGCTTTTCATCACCGTTCTTGAAATCAAGCAGTGCGAGCGCCATCCGTTTCCATCTCAGATCATCAACCTTGATCAGGCCATTCCGGTATTTCTCCCAGAGCCTGTTATTGTGGGCAATATAACTCTGATGGAAAAGTTCGAAATCATTTACTCCATGAGTAGTTAACTGGTGGCCATCAAAAAGCTCCTGCAGGGTGAGTTTTGCATTTGCATCAAAGTCCCACAAGGTGTGATCAAGATCGAAAAACAGATGTTTATATTTCATCATGCCCGTAAAATTAACCAACCATGATCAGTAAAAAAAGTTTGCCGCTCGCATCAAGGTTTTAACTTCGTAATAAATGGAAAGATGAATATTATTATCACAGGTGCATCACGTGGTTTTGGAAAAGCGATTGCTGCAAAGTTCGCTGCTGATGGTAGTGCACATCATTTTTTTCTCTGCGCAAGAAATAGTTCAAATCTTGAACAAACTGCACAGCAATTAAAAAGCAGTTATCCTGAAAGTGAGTTCAAAACATACGCAGTCGATATGTCCGTTAAAGCTGATGTGATCAGGTTTGCGGATTGGGTCCTTGGTAATTCTTCATCTGTTGATATACTGGTAAATAATGCGGGGATATATCTTCCGGGCAGTGTACACAATGAAGATGACAATGTGCTTGAACAACTTATTGCAGCAAATCTATACAGTGCTTATCACCTGACCAGGAGGTTGCTTCCGCGGATGATGGAACGGAAGCATGGGCATATTTTCAATATGTGTTCAATAGCATCGCTGCAGGCTTACGCGAATGGTGGTGCTTACAGCATCTCGAAATTTGCGCTTGCAGGATTTTCGAAAAATCTCCGCGAAGAGTTAAAATCCAGCGAACTCAAGGTGACTACAGTTTATCCGGGAGCAGCGTATACCGATTCGTGGAAAGGATCTGGTGTTGATCCGCAAAGGCTTATGGATGAACGTGATATAGCTGATATGATCTATGCTGCGGCTCATCTGTCAAAACGGGCGTGTGTCGAGGAAATTCTTCTTCGCCCCCAATTAGGTGATCTTTAACATTGCCATTCATCCATTTAACTTTATATAAATGTGAGAATGGCCGGCTAAATTTTATATTTGTCTAACTGGCTACAACGGCAAATCTGGCGCGGATGGCTCAACTCAACATGAACAACTTTACGGTAAAAATATCCAGGCTGATCTTTTCGGCTTTGTTGCTATTATGCATTGCGCCTTCGTTTGCACAATCAGAATTGAAGTTTGTTGCCACGGTCAGTGAAAAGAATCTTGCGTTAAGACAACCTTTCCAGGTGCAATTTGTGGTTTATGGAGCGAAATATGTTCCGCAGATCAAAGTGCCATCGATAAAGGGCCTGTTGATCAACGACACCTTCACAAATCAGTCTACACAGGTAATTGGTGGTAAAACTTTACAATGGATCGATTCCTATTCAAAGGTGTTGATACTAACACCAACAAGAACAGGGAAGTTTACAATACCTGCAGCCTCTGTGACCATTAATGGCAAAACACTGCACACAAAACCCATACAGGTTACCGTATCTCAGACCGGGCTTTCATCTGCACCGGAGTCTGATGAAGATGTAATAGGTCAGATTGTTCAGGATGAATCAGAACTCGCACCGGGCGAAACGATGGAAGAAAAAGTAAAGAAGAATTTTTTCCTCAAGGCCAACACCAACAAAACTGTATGTTATGTTGGAGAGCCGCTTGAAGTGGTTTATAAAGCTTACTCAAGACTAAATTCAAATTCGCAGGTTGTGAAACGCCCTTCGTTTCCTGGTTTCAGCGTTGTTGAGATGATGGAGAGTTATGATAATCGCCCTGAGATCGAGATGGTTAATGGTAATGCTTATTATACAAATCTGATCAGGAAGGTTCAGTTATTTCCCTTGCAGCCTGGCACTTATCAGCTTGATCCTGCCGAGATAGAAAGTGTGGTTCACTTTATAAAAACGGATCGTCCTTCCACGCAGGGTATGAGTCAGCTGCAACGTTTGTTAAATGATGGGCAGGGCAGAAGATCTCCGGTTGATCATTTTACAACACTCAAAACTGCGCCTGTAAGTATTGAAGTGAAACCGCTTCCTGAAAAAGATCAACCTGAAGATTTCGGCGGAGCAGTGGGGCAATATTCATTGCATACCATCATGCCCAAAGAGCAGATCAGGCAGGGTGAACTCGTAAAGATCTCATGGGAACTTGAAGGCAGCGGAAATCTTCAGCTTGTTACATTGCCGGATGTTATCTGGCCAAAAGGTATCGATACATCCGAGCCATCGGTTAAGGAAGATGTGAATCAGTACGTTTATCCGCTTCGTGGAAAAAAGACATTCAACTATGCAGTGACAGCACGTGATACAGGCGACTTCACAATTCCCCCGGTTTCATTTGCTTATTTTGATCCTGGTGATCAGAAATACAAAACACTTGAAACGGAACCCGTTTCATTTCACGTGAATGCATCTGCTGCGAAACCGTTTTTTGCATCGGAACCGATTATTGAAAAGAACGGCATTCCATTACATCTTTATTGGTTTGGTGGAGTGGTGCTGATAATTGTGGGTTGGGTGGTATACCAGTCGTTGAATCTTCGTAAGGAGCGCAAAGCCGGGAAGCTCGCTGCAGCTGCCAAAGCAGTGCCGGTTGAAATTCCCGCACCAAAACCAACAACAGATGAGTTATTCGCCAATGCGAAAACCTCATTGACCAACAGTGATACAAAGGGATTTTTCAGAGAAGTTCAGCAGGTATTGTGGTCAATTGCTGCTGAAAAATGTGCAGTGCTTCCATCTTTCCTCAATAAACAGAACATCAGTTCTGAACTACAGAAACAGGAGATCCCTGCTGCCACTATCAATAACTTCCTGATCGTATTGAACGAATGTGAATGGGCGCTATACACACCTGATCATAATGTTTCAGATATGGAATCCCTGCTTACCAATGCAAGACTGGTAAGTAGTGAACTTATGAATGCCTGATAATTACTGTTCGGAATATTTGTAACCAACACCTCTTACAGAGTGAAAAAATAGTGGGTTACGACTGTCCTCTTCAAAATACTTTCTGAAGTTGAGAATGAAGTTATCAATAGTTCTTGTGGTAGGATAAACATTGTAACCCCAGACTGTTTGAAGGATCTTCTCCCGGGGTACAACCTCGTTCTTGTTTTCGATCAGCAGTTTCAGCAGCATTGCTTCTTTTTTGCTGAGCTGGATAGTTTCACCTGTTTTGATAATGGCTTCCTGTGCTTTGAAATCGATCTTGTTTGTGCCAAATGCATAGAGATCACCGATGGTGTCTTTCTCCTGCATCTTCTTATTCTTGTTGATGAGTTTCTGTACACGAAGAAGAAGTTCTTCGAGATTAAATGGTTTTGTGAGATAATCATCAGCGCCCTTTTTAAGACCAAGAACACGGTCGGCACTATTATTCCTTGCACTCAGCATCAGGATGGGAACATCATTGTTGTGCACCCTTACAGTCTCTGCAACACTAATACCGTCTACTTCCGGAAGCATCACATCAAGTATAATAAGATCAAAATATTCGCCTTCAACTTTCTTTAATGCCTCGCTGCCATCGAAGGCTGAGGTTACTTCATACCCCTCAAGTTCGAGATTAAGTTTTAGTGCTTCATGCAGATTTTCTTCGTCTTCAACAAGTAATATAGAAAGCTTTGACGCCATAGTTGTGTTCAGTTAAACCGGGAACCGGATGCTAAAATTAGCTCCTGACGGATGATTGTCTGTCACACGAATGTCTGCATTATGATCCTCGGCTATTTTACGACAAAGATAAAGACCTATACCAGTTCCTTTAGCTGTTCTTGTTTCTTCATTACCTATGCGATAGAACTTCTCAAATACCTTCTTCTTTTCATTATCAGGTATACCGCTGCCCTGGTCTATAACAGACAGCACCACCCGATGATGATCCTTAACAAGCCGACAGGTGATCTCGCCTTCTTTAGGCGAGTACTTCATTGCATTTTCCAGGAGGTTGTTTACAAGGATCTGCAATAACAGGGCATCGCCCATGATGTCGAGTTCAGGTTGAATGTCAATACCCCAGTTGCGTTCCGGAAAGCGGTTAATGAAGTCCTGCACGCAGCTTGTAGCGAGATCGGAAAGATCAAGTTCTTCTTTTCCAACACGGTATTTCCCGCCCTCAAGCTGGGATGAGACAAGGATATTACTGGAGAGATTGTTCAACCTGTTGATCTCCTGCAGGGTCATGTTGATCAGCTTTTGCTTTTTGGTATCATCAAGCTGATGTTTCTGCATGGTTTCAAGGTTCAGCTTTGCAACTGCTATCGGTGTTTTGAGTTCATGGGTTACGGCCATCATGAAGTTCTGCTGTTGCATCTGCAATAAGAACTGGCGGCGAACGGCACGATAAACGAACAGCGCACCGATCAGGATCATCCCTAAAAACGTAACACCTTCACCTACATATTGAGTGGTTTTAAGACGCTTCTCGTCAGCTATCTTCTGAACCTTAAGTTCATAGGCGGGATTATCTTTCTTAAGCTCATTGAGTTTATAACTGGACATCTGGGTGTTCTGTTTTTCAAGAACTATGAACCAGAAGAAGAGGATAGCAATAATATACGCAAGAAGAAACCAGTAAACGGCGGTAGCAACTGCAAGTCTTTGTTTTGACGGAAGCTTCATATTACTTCGCTTTTTCTACCCTGACTCCAATGTTCATCACCTCGGGCAGGGGATCAACACGCATCAGGTTTTCAAACCGGAAAGTATAAACTCCCGCTTTTGTGAGCGGTTCGGGCTGACCGGTGATGAGAATCCGATGTTCAAAAATATCATCCATGCCGCTCCCGAGCCAGCCTTTTTCATCTGTTGCGAGACGCAGATCAAGGAGTTGCTTTTTTATTGCCGTGTCGCCGGGTATGCTGGTGTAGATATTCATCCATATATTGTTGAACTCATACGAGTCGGTATGACGAACCACTGCATAGATATTATATCTCGCAGCGGTATCGGTTACCTCGAATTTTATTTCTGGTTTGAAGCTGGCGTTCCAGCTATGATCAGGAATTTCAACATTTTTTTCAAAAACATCGATGCTTGTCTGGCAGGAAGCAGCCATCAAAACGACAAGCAGTAAAAGAAAACAGTTTTTCAAACGACCGGTTTTTTACAAAATTACTTTAATCGGATGATTGGTGATAAATATTAAAGAGCGTTCAGAACCTGCTCTTTTGCTTTTTCAAGCTCATCTTTCATCTGGATCACGTATTGCTGAATAGCAGAGTCGTAAGCTTTGGCACCGGTCGTGTTGATCTCACGACCAACTTCCTGCAGGATGAAAGAAAGTTTTTTACCCTTTCCATCGTCGTTACCATTCAGTAGTGTCCTGAAATAATCACAATGGTTCTTAAGACGCACCTGCTCTTCACTGATATCGATCTTCTCGATATAGTAAATAAGTTCCTGCTCGAGCCTGTTAGGATCATAGTTTTCTTTACCTACATTATCCTCAAGTACTTTTACGAGTCCTTCGCGGATCTTTTGCTTACGATTTGGTTCAAGTACAATGATCTTATCCTGCAGTTCTTCAATATTGTTGATACGCAGCAACAGATCTTTCTCCAATACCTTGCCTTCTTCGAGACGGTGAGCATTCAGATCCTCGATCGCAGACTTCACCACATCCTGGAACTGTTCCCATTCAGAATCTGTTAAAGTTTCGCCGGTTGGGGTGATCACTTCCGGTAGTTTCAGCAGGGTGCTGAGAATTGAAGAAGCATCAAGATTCAAAGCTGCTGAAAGTTCAGCTATAGGTTGGTAATAAGCTTTTGCAAGATCTGTGTTGATACTTACAGGTTTTGCACTTCCTGTTTCTTTGAGACTGATATTACAGTCAACAGTACCGCGATTCAGATTTTTCGAAAGCAGTGTGCGTATCTCAAATTCAAAAGGCTTTAAAAAAGCAGGCATCTTCAGGTTCAGCTCAAATTGCTTTCCATTCAGTGATTTTATATCTACCAGGAATGTCTTATCGCCTACGGATCTTTCGGTTCTTCCAAAACCAGTCATGGATTTTAGCATAATTCCAATTTTTGTGG
>JBEVNF010000438.1:0-20511 GCA_040508255.1 Flavitalea sp. | reverse complement strand
TCCCTGAAACGTTCGTGCAAGGCCTTTTCAAACTGAAAACCAAGCAGTGCATTTACAGATTGATTGTTATTCAATCCTTCAATCAGCTTCATGGCCATTCTCACCCTGGATGAACTGAGGTTAACCGACAGCCTGTTCTTTTCATCTTCACCACTGATATTGCCCATATAAGCACTTCGCATGATTGCTGCCGTTATAGCGTGACCAATCGAGGGTGCATGTATGAATCCCTGGTTATCTGCGTCGTGATACACGTTTTCGGTGTTGGCGACTTTGAAATCCTGCCTGATGTCTTTTTGATATTCCGTGCGGTTTGTATCGCGGCGAAGGTTTTCCTGGTAGCAATAGGCGCCAAGGAACAGACCTGCTGGTTTCGCAGCCCGTTGCAAGGAAAGCCTCCTGTTCACAAGCGATAGCATCCATGAATCAAGCCGGTGCGTACTCACATCGATATGTTCACCTAACAGGATTTCAAGTTCGGCTCCGGGTAAGTGCGCAAGGGAAGCGATCGCTTCGCGTACTGATCGCAGCTTCTCAAAATGAACCTTATGAGTTGCTGCAAACAGGTTGTATACTGAAGCTGCTCCACGAACCTGGTCAAGATACCTGGCCATCGATTTCCTGTCACCATTAATGTACTGATAGAAGGCATTATTGATGATATCGTTATTTCTCAATATTAACGGCAGGGTCTCAAAATGTTTGAACAACATATGCCATTTGGTTACATAGACGTTGCGTAGTTGTTTGGTAGCGGGATCCGGGCTGCGGAAATGATAATTATATCTGCCTCCCAGGTTTTTCCTTTGTTCTTCACTGAAGAACTTCTCCTTTTGCATGATCTCCAACGCTGCTTCCTGGTAAGCCTGTAACAACGATTGCCTTAGCAACATAAAGAGCAGACTTTTGTCCGGTAATCTTGCAGGATCTTCCCAGGCATTCCCACCCAATAACTGATCTGTAGTCTGATTCAGCAACCATTCGATATAGTTGATGGTATTATTACCAACAGGCACCGTATCTTTTATTGCTTCATTGAATTCCGGATCTTCTGTTACAATGGTTCCGGAAATAGGGGAAGTAACATCGAGCGCACGGTTTCCAAAATTTCTTGAGGTTACAAACTGCTCCTGGATCCTTGAGTAGACCCTGTCTTTTTGTTTTGACCTGACAGGATCCGGTGCACCTGTCTCATCTGCGAAATCCATAGATGGGTAATTGATACCATCAAACATCAGGTTCTTAAAACGATCAAATAACCTGGTAGGACCGAATTCATCAACTGCTGAATAGTTTGCACCATCCTTATCCGGTTCTGTATTCGGACCACGGGCAATGTTGATGCTTTGTCTGAAGAAATAATTCATTGAAACCGGGTGCAGACAAAGCATTTCAGTAAATCTGTCCGAGACATCTGATCCATTATCAAGGTTCGCATAATTGATCACATATTGGTTTTCGAGCTTTGCATACTCTGCATACAAAACACGCAACAGCGTCAACAGGCGATAGTCAAAACGGGATTGTATTCTTTGGGAAAGCCCGGTGAAAGGAAGTGCCGTGCGTCCCATTTCACTCCAGCTCAACGGCTGTAGTTTAGTATCCATTTCAAGCCAGCTGAACGCAGTTGTAGGAAGTATTCCGTAAGGCTGCATGCCTGCCCTCAGCGAAGGAAGATAGCCGCGACCAAGTATATTGTCTACAAACAAGGACTCTGTTCTCCGGATATTATCATAAGTGAAGATCGTGTCAAACATCTCTTCCATATAATGACCCACCGTTCCATTAAACAAAGCCCGGTTCATGTTCAATGCATTTGTGATCTCACGGTTGTTTGAATAATTTGTATATCCTACAACACCCGGATTTACTCCGAGTGCTTTTGCGAGTTTTGCTCCGTCAGACTCTGCGCTGAGAATACTTTCTTCTACTTCAATCCGATAACGTTCATCAGTATCCGCACCAATTTGGTAACCGGATTTTCTGTACTCGGTATTGTTGGTTGGTGTACCGACTTTCAAAAAGTCAAGACCATCTTCCGAATAGATAAGATTTGTAAACAACTGTTCTGTCAGTGCCTGTCCTGCTGAAGCATTGGTGTTCTTTGTACCCAGAACCAGAATCTTATCAAAACCTTCGTCGTATTGTTTTTTTGTAAGCTTAAGAGTGATACCCATTCCTTCTTCCACTGCTTTGTCATATTCAAACATCCATTTCAGATTGTCGGCTATGATCAGGTTGCCATCTGCGTCAGGAGTGAAATGCGTGCTGTTGGTTGAAGTAGGATCAATGCCAACAGGCAAATTTTGGGTAACGGTATTTCCGACTTTCACATGCTGATAAACACCATTGTTCATTGTGATTGCTACAAACCGGTCAGGCAGTGCACCACAGTATGGTTGCATGTTAAGATCCTTTGGTTTTATAGTAACAGCGGGATAAACAAATGGATCTGCAATACCTGTAGCGAATACTGAGCCATCCACCTTTGGTAATGCTGCGTTAAGTACATTGAATTCGGCTGCAAGTGCTATAACCGACTCAAGTTCTGTAAGTGACAAACTGCATTGGGCGGTTTCTGCATTGGTAAGTGTGAGACTTTTTTCGATAAGCAGATTGTATTGGGAAGATGCCTGAACGTTCAGGGATATAAGTTTGCTTACCAGAAATTCCTGTTCAGACCCGATCGTTTCAATCAGAGATATGCCCTTTTTTATATTTTTCACTACAGACTTGAGAACGTTCGTTGTTTCAATTGATTTTAGCAGGTTGAAAGCACTGACTAACGGAAGTGCCTTGAGCAAATCAATGTTGCTTTGGATCAGGGTCAGGATATCTATGATCTTTTCCGATGGGCGTTCATCGTATGCATCTTTGTTTGCCTGTTCAGATAAAGCTGGTTTTAACGAACGGACGAGCCATGAAGCTCTTCTTGTGCCACAGGCGCTTACCAAAACCTGCCAGGCAGCTTTTTCGAGGTCAGTATCACGGCTTGCAATCCACCATGTTTTCCAGAATTGTTTGCCAGCTATTACTTCCTCTTCTGTTAATGCAGGATCATGAGTGATAACCATGATATCGTCAGGATAGATCCGGATACATAGCTGGTACTCGGTTTGAGGAAGTTTCGGCACGATCACTCTGCCGGGGAATACTCCCGTTACAGACTGTCCTTTTAATGCTTCAACGATGGGGTTAAGTTTATTGGTAACAAAACTTTTCGCAAGTTCGTTACCGAAAGTCTGTGATTTATTGGTTGGTTGAAATTTTGTGATCCGCTGACTTGTTGTCTTCAATGATTCGCCGAGCGTTCCGTACATTTTTTGGATGGTATCGATATGTCCCGGCTTTGATTCTTCGACTCCATCTGACAAAGCTTTCTGCAGAAGATCGATCCTGGGCTGAAGATATTTTCTGAATCGTTTTTGTTCTTCAAAACCTGTTTTTTTACTGGTGTTGAATTTCTTAAGTTTAACAAGTGTCAGTACACCATGAAAGATCAGTTCACCCGAACCGAGTTTTGGGGGTGGCGGCAATGTCTTTAGAAAACTTATTGTTTCATTTTCAAATATATCAAGGGCAGCTCCAAGTTGTTTTATGTTGGAGTTGACTGTTGTTTCAACAAATTTTTGCCAGTTTGAATCGTCGTGAATGGAAGCAAGTGTTGCAGGGATAGTTGCGCTTGCCCGACGCAGTGAGGTAGCATGTAACGCAATGGTGCTTAATTGATTCTGTTCAATGTATTTTACTGCGGACAAATCTGACTTTGAGTTGCCGAAGAAATCAAACAGCGTTGCAAACCTGCGGTCAATATATTGATAAAGATCTTTTTTGTTTTTAACGTTGATAAAGGGGATGTTTCCTTTGGGTCCGCCAAGTAATTGATAAGCGCTTACTTCAAGCGCCAGTTTGTCCATCCACGTGCTAAGTGCATCGCTTCTGTCGCGCAGAGTGCCTATGCCATCAAGCGCAGTGTCGAGTTCTTTGATAGCTCTTTTTACAGATGTGGATTCTGTTCTGAAACTTACACGTCCCGTAGCGGGTATCAGGTTAAGATCGATCTTCAATGCATTCCATACCTGCTTTATCCAGCCTTTTTCTTTTACCTGTAGTTCGTATACATCCTTTACGGCAACAGTAACATCTCCAATTCTTGTAATGATCGTTCTTAGTTTGATGGCATTTGCTTTTTCGAGCACTTCGATAACGATCAGGTGAATTTCTCCAAGTGCCTCGATGATCTTTTCAACCTGTTGTACCGAGTATCCGGCTGTAAGTTGTACTGTCCGGAATTTTGTTTCCATCCTTACAGGTAAAAGCATATATGGGATCGCGTCGTTGTGTTGACTAACTTCTGACCTGATCTCATTGATCCTTTCGTCATTATTGACAGCCTGTATCTTCTTTGTGGCGATTAACATGTTAAAAGTTTTAGGGCTCAACTATTCCGGCAACATTTCTGCGGCATGGCGCGCGAGCAATGCAGGATCCTGCAGTAAGATCGCCGCTATATCAGCTGCATTAGATGCCCATGTATAATTTTCCGGGTTATTTGTTGGTACAATCGTTTTGTTGAAAGACAAATGATATTGCTGAAGATCAGTTTTAGTATTTACGAGATACTCCCATGCAAGATCATTCCAGTCATTTGGTTTGGCATTGGGTGCAGGCATTATGTTATCATTTCCTTTATCATCTGTCAGATCATCGAGACCGAAGTTTACCTGTCCGGGTCTTTCTTTCAGTACGAAGAACCAACCTGCTTTATTCGGATCAACTGCCTGGTTGGGTGTTTCTATCCGGATACCTTGTGCGGTTTCAGGATCAAGATCAAAACCAAACAAAGTAATATCCGGATCTATATCGGCCTTAAATAGTGGGAACTTTATAACACCCTGATCTGTTGCGCTATCTTTAAGTTGCCTTGGCTTGCGTGGGTTTGCGGGATCGTATTGCGCCTGCTGTGCATATACTAGTGCGTTCGGATATTTTTTTAGAAGCTCGCCTCTGATCACCAGAACTATGTTGTCTGAATTTTCTCTCGGGCTGTTTTTACCAAGCCTGCCATCCCATTCATGGATTTTTTTGATATCAAGTCTGACTTCTTTTTCTTTTTTAGCATCTACGGGTTCAATAACCACATTGTCACTGATATTCCAGAATTGCCTGAAGTAAGTTCCCCGCTGATCTGTGGGATATTCGCGCCATAACAACTCTCTCGACATCTCATGATTCACTCCTGCCATAAACGCTTCAATGAACGACTGGTTGTTTTGCAAAACAGTGATACTGTTCTTTGGAAGTTTGTCAATATTGGGAAGTATATAGTTTTTCGAAAGTTCAAGCAGGTAGCTATAGATCGGTTCTTCAAATTCTGGATGTGCCATCACAGGTACCAGTTTCCTGAGTGGAATATAGAATCCGCCTTTAAAGATTTTGATAGTTGAAAGGATCTTTGAAGCCATCGTTTTTACCGGTGACAACTGCGCCTGAAGGCTTGCTCTTGTAGCTTCAAGATTTGCAATGCCTGGCAATTTAACCTGTACAGGCAGTAAACCCGCAGCTGCTTTGAACGTTGTAAAATTACTCTGAAGCATGCTCAGGGTTTGCGAAGATGCGATCGGACTTATTGGCGCCTTTGCCGCAGCTGTATTATCTTCAAGAAAAACATAGTCAATCAGTTTTTTTGTGATGCCAGGGCCAAAGTAATTTTCGTAAAACGCATGATTGAATTGAATGTTGATAAAGTTTTCTGCACCTGTAATGATCGGTTCATTGGTAATATTCGAGATAAGAGCACTAAGCTGGGTTTTTACTTCGGCAGCAACCGATAGGCCAGCTACATGTGACTGAAGCTGTGCCCTTGTTTGTGGATTGTTCGCTTCAAGAACGTGAGTCTTTACAAGTTTGACCAGTTCTTCGACTGCAAGATTTTTTGGGTCAGCATTGTATGCGGCCAGTGAACTATCAATGGAAGCGGTGATTTTGGCCAGATTAACTGAACCTATCGCAGCTTGCTTTTCCTTTGCACCACGAACAGAACCTGGAACACCCTCATCCATATTGAATTTTCCGATCACCTTGGTTTGATCGATAAGTAGTGACTTACTGATCTCGCGTTTGAAAGTTTTTACTGCCAGGCTTGTTTTTGTGTTAGGTCTTGTGAGCTTTCGGAATGCAGCACTTTTTGAAGCCTGAGGGATACGGCTTGCCTGGAAATCAGCAGCAACCGTCGAAGAAGCAGCAGCATTGAACACAAATGGCTGCACAGCATGTGTGAGCATAAAGACCTTTCCCTGACCCGCATTGATCACATTTTTTTTCATGATCGCGCGGAGCAGATTCTTTGCAAGGATCGCCTGTTCTATTTTTTTGTTTGCCTCATTCACTCTTTCAACCTGCATCCATGCCCTATGCATAAAATCTTCCTGCCGCTTCTGTATCATGGTTGTTCCAAATCCCGCAGCTGCACGATTACGAAAATCAAGATTCAATTCTTTGACCCATGCAGGATTTGATGCTGAATCCAGTTTACTCACCAATGCATGCCATACTCCGTACACCGGTGGTACAAGAATAGGGTCCTCACTGATCTCTGCGCTGAAAAATACTTTTCCGGTTCCAATTAAAGTTGCCGGATCTACAAAATCCGCTGACAAAGAGAGCAGTGTTTTAAGTTTCGCAATAGTGGCGATATCTGCTTCCGTTGTATCATCATTTCCCGGCGATGAAGCCTGGTTAATGGGCCACTTATCTTTAACCATATCGACAGGCTTCAAAGCTGCTTCCAGACCTATGCGCGGTGAACCTGCACCAACTGTCTGAAGATTGAAACCCGGATCAGAAATATCCATCGGCATCTTGCCCTGTTCCCTGTCCATAACGAATGGTTTAAGGATCATTGCAAGACTTTCAAAGTCGCCATAATTTCCTGTTCGGAAACCCCATTGATGATATACAGGAAAATCGTATCCACGTTTTGACGACGCCGGCATTCCGCCTTTTTTCCAGGCAGGTGTTTGTGCAGCTGTTCCGGCAGGATCAATCCCGAGCCCTGTAAGTCTGCCCGTTTCAAACGCCGGTATTACAAAACAGGTGTAATGTGTATTCTTTTGAAGTTTGCGTGGACAAAGCAATCTTGAAAGCGCCATGTCCGGGTCAGCATTCAATTCATTGTTAACTTCTGTGACAAGTCCGTCTCCTGAAAAGTTGTCCAGCTTGTTTGTGATATGAACGTGAGCAAATGCCCAATGATCCTTTTCGCTATGAAAGCAGGCTTCGAATGCAGACTCTTTAACACTGATATATGCGGGCCCAATATTATTTGGGACAATTTCAAATTCGTCATCAGTGAGTGCTACGAGAGCGATCCAGGGTCTTAGCCTGGTTGTATTCCCGGTTCCAGCCGGGCTGGCGGGAGAATATCTCCAGCAGAAATCTTCTTCATAAAACTCTATGTATGCAAGACCGTTCGATTCAAAGTTGGTAATACCATTTTTCGGTTGTACCCGAACGATAGCTGACTGATGCAGGCCGGTAACGTCGCCGGGTCCTACAATGTCGATCGACTTTGTGACTGAGGCAGTTTGCTTTGCATCTGCGGCATCAATGTATTCGATATCGATTTTTGTATCAAGCTTTGCGCGCAGTTGTGCAATGCCATTGGAAGTTCCGAGGGTATCATTTTCGTTGATGTTTACAGCGAGCCCCTGCCGTGCCCATGGTAAGAATGCATATGTTGGTAATTGATCTGCCATACAAGTTGTGTTAAGCTGGTTCCAGTTGATAAGAAGGTGATACGCTGAGTTTCTTTTTCAGTTTTGGATTTGATCTGATGATCTCGTTCAACGCAGCTTCCGCTTCTGCTTTTGAGCCTTTGGTGAAAGATCCGCCATGCGCTGTGAGTGAGCCGTTATTCACTATGGTGTAGCTTTCTTCATCCATCAGTACAGCGCCTTCTTTCCTGAAAGCATTCTCTCTTGATTTGATTGATAGCGCAGAGCGACCGATATCACCACCTTTCACAAATGCTCTGAACAATTTCAATCCGAAAGGTCTGAACAGAAGCAACGGAGTCGGGAACGGATCAAAGTCAGACACTGTACAGTCATAAGCCAGCGTTCTGTTTATGCCGTACGTACAACGTAAAGTGTTATCCGAAATAGTTACACCACTAACTTCTTTGGTATAAGATGGTGCCGCAAGTTTTTCATCGTCTTTCAATGTTCTGAAAGCTGATGGTGCGAAAGAATCACGCACTTCAGCCGTCGGAATGTCCTGTGTGCCAACTGTAAGTTTTGTGATCCTCGCGAGTTTAAGATCAATTGACTGGTGATTACCAAACCTGTTTATATCGATGTTCAGCGGCAGTATTGTCTGACTGATCTTAAGAGCTCCGAATGATTGAAGTATCACTTCGCCTGCGGCCGGAACAAGATCTTTTAATGAAACGAGATTGAACTTGTTGGATGGGATCTCTGCTGTCCAGTTTGTTGAGGTGTTGAGTGCTTCAAGAAGTTTTGGAATAACAGGTATTGGTGGTTCGATAACATTTTGTTCTTCACCCCAGGTTACATTGAATCTTACTTTGATTGTTATGAACAGAATGCTGAATGAAGCTGTACCGTTTGCATTCCATGGTGTTGGTCCTGAAAGATTGAATTCAAGATCGATTGAGAATAGTGTTGATCCTCCGCATTTGACGGCAATACCAGCATAGATGCTTGCGATGAACCTGAATGGTGAGAACTGGAAGAGTACATCAAAACCAAGGTGACCTTCAATGCTGAAGGGACCTGCTTCAAACTTCAGTTCAAGCTTTGCCCCAAACTGAACAGAGTTGGATGTAACAGCAAAGTATGTCGAGATTCTTAAAAGTGGATTGTCGGAGAAGATGGTGAGCGAAAGTCGCTTCATCTTTGGAACATTCAATTCTGCAGGGGGTGTGAAAGCAGGGTGGAAGCCACCTACAGAAAGAAGGAAACCTTTGTTCTTTCCCCAGTTGAGACGTAGCGCCATATCACCTTCCAGTGTGAACGTGAGTATGCGCGAATTAACGATACTTGCATCAAACGACAGGTAGCCGTTTGTAAAGTCGATTATACCAAGGAAGTTTACCTGCAGTTTTAGAATAGCGGCTTCTTCTGTTGGTAAAACAACTTTCAGCACACCCATGATCGCAAGCCGTACCGGGTTGGTGAATTCCATTGCGATACCAAATTCAACGCTCACAAGTGTTGGTACGCCCCAGGTGATCTTTGCCATCAGCCCGATAAAGAACTGATCTTTTTTTACGGGGAAGATCGACTTGAGTTGAGGCAGCAACGTGTTGATGTTGGCAACAATGTCTTCAGGAAAAAGAATTGAATCAAGTGCATTGTTGCTTACACCTTCGCGAAGCGCTTCTACATTGATGGTACGGTTGATACCGAGCATACCACCAAGCCCATTCAGGAAGAAGCCCATACCGAGTGCGATACCCGGGCTGAACTGCACGCTGAGTATGATCAGCATCGAGAAGCCTTTTGTTCCGTCGGGGAATTTTGTATTGATGATACCGATCGCAGCCACCTGTATGGTATCCTGGATCATCAGTTCAAGACCTCCGGCATATTCACCTTTGTCCTGATCAAACAGTAAAAAGCCGCCACCTTTAACTATGCCTGCGTCTATTGAAAGACCCACCATTGTTGGTGGTTTGAATGCAAGCTCAAAGTTAACTGGCCCCAGGTTACCATTGCGTTCTGGCGGGAAGCTGAACCTGGCAATGATACCGATGCCGTCAACCGTGGCTACAATTGGGCCCAGAGCGGCTTTCACGCCTACGCTTATGGCTATAGGGATGGTATTACCGGCAGGATGGATGCCGAGTGTTGTGTTGTTGATCTCTATCGGGCCAAGTTGCAGGTGGGCCGGTAATGTGATCTCGAGCCCACTGCTTCCTTTGAAGTAAAATCCTGATTCAATGCTGAAACCAAAGCCAAGTTCAAAGGCCATGGTAATACCTTCCGGTGGCAATAGTTTTGCGAGAAAACCATCCGATTCACCGGGTGCTGGTTTTATAACTATTTTGCTGCCTTTGAGATCGAATTCGATGCCGACATCTTTTGAGCCGGTGCGATTGAGTTTGGCATTGACACCAACTGCAGCAGATTCAAATTCATAACGGCTTGCGTCAGGGGCTCCTATCACTATTGTCTTAGCGCCGTCTGGTTTTGCATATTTCAATGCAAGTACGAGCGCTGCTTCCAGGCCTCCAACGCTGCCGGCGATAAGATCAGTCATTAATGCCGGCATCTGCCCCGGCCGTAGAATTACGGCAACCCCGTTTTCCATCGCGAGCGATGTTTCAATCTTCATTCCGAGATTATCTGTAACAGGTAACTCGGTAGCAAATGAACCGCTCGCGTAGGGCAGAATAGTAAGACCCGGCAACACCGAACCGTTTGCAGGATTGATGTAGAAATCAATACCAGCACCCAACTTTACATTGCTGATTGATTCATCAAAGATTTTCAGACGGAGCCCGTTTTTTTCTGTTGTAACCCCGGCACCTACATTGTTTATGCTCTTTAGTATTGCATCCGGTAGCTCAATTGAAGAAAATTTCGTTTTAAACGATTCAAATACTTTTGTGAGTCTTTCAAATATTACCTCTCTATCCAGTTGAGGTGTAGCCCAGCCATAGAGTTCCCTGAGGGTTTTCAGCGGGTCAGTAACAAGTTGTGGAATTTTTTCAAAATGTATTTCTCTGCGTATGTACGCAGGACGGGTAGCGGTAGCAGCTTTCGGGGTCAGAGCTATTATACCAAAAAGTTGCAGAACGGATCCGATCTTTGGTTTTTTCTTCAGGAAATATTCGGCAAGCAGATACTGAACAAGCTGACCGGGAAGATCATTCTTTATTTCGTTTGCCGTTCCAAGCACCATCTGGAAACTACTGTCCGCTTTATCTTTTAATCCATTGATCTCTGTGATCAGATCTTTGATTTTTCCAAGCAGTGTGGTTACATTATCCATTGTAATATCACCTGCTTCAACAATATCAATGATCTGTTGAACAATTGTTGTTAATGAGGCGACTACCGGAATATTGTTAACGTTCCAGCCCAACTCTGTCATGAATGACTGCAACAATGCAGGAGTTTCCACTGCATTGGATAATGGCGAGAATGCCAGTCCGAATTCTTCGGCAATTATAGCAAGCGTATCGCGTTCTGACATATTTACAACTTATGTAGTGATGTAAAAGCGGGTATCAGTATCGGTAAAATTTATCAGGGAACTGGTTCCACTCCCTGCTTCAGCGTAATAATTATAGATCAGATTTGTATTCCCTGACTCAACGATCGGTGGATTTACATCATATTCATGTCTCTTCCCCGTTGCAACCCAGTTACTTCCACTTCGTGTAAACGTCCACGTCAGATTGTTAATCATGTCGTCGATGTCTGTGTAATTGTATCGTTCGTAAAAAGGAAATTCATGTGTGCTGGCAAGTTGCTGGAAAAAGCTATTGGTTCCCGGAGCTGCGGCGCCGGCAACAAGTATATCCCGGAGAGCAGTGATCCTCGCAGGATCCGCTGCAGGGAAGCTTCCCCCGCTGATTGTAAATACCAGGATCGTAGGATTGGTATGACGATAACGTCCACATTGGAATGCAGTGTAACGTGGCACAGGGCTGGAGTTGAGAATGATGGGCTGAATAGGATCTTTATCGCGTGAAATCCTGACAGGTATCCAACGGTTGTAATCTGCCAGAGTCACTGCCGTACCATGGATGTCAGTATAATTTTTCGCGAGCAGTGCTGTTATCAATGCAGCTTTGTTTGTTATCGCGGTTTTACTTATAAGCTTATAATCATATTCAAAAGCTTCGAATACCCCCTTTCCGGGTACGCTGTTGAGATAGTGATAAAACCTGGGGGCAGTAACCGTGATGTCAAGAGAGCTTGCGCCATTGATAGCAAGTTTCATTTTGTCCATAAAGGGTTGAGATACTGCAATCCTGCATCCTTTGATCAGGAACATTGGCAGGATCGGTTGCCCGGAAGCATCGGTTGGCCTGGTAATAACAACAGCATCTTCAATTTGTGTATCATCCCGGGTATCTGCCCTGTCAAGATCTTCCCAATAGGTGTTTGTCGAATAGCCGGTACCGCTTGCCCATTGCGCCTGCATATAGGCATTGTCGTCGCCATGTGTACCTACAAGCAGATTGACTGCAGGCAGTACAGCAGGTGCTTTCAAATGATCAATAAATCCTTTGATAGTCGACGCCACACCAGTTGTGACGAGCGTTGTAGACGACCGGTTGGTATAAAGCTGTCTGAGCATACCGTCATAGCCGGTAGTGCCAGGTGCAAAAGCAAAGTCCATAATATTAAATTTTAGACCAGGCTTAACCAGAAGGATAATGTGAGATTTAAACGATCAGGTAGTTTGCAATGGTTCCGGACAAAACAGATAGATGTGGAGATTTTAAAGGTAGAGAAAAAAGATATATCCATCATCAAATTTATTAATGTCTTGTTTCAGTGAATCGTCCGAAAGGCTGTAACACTTGCTGCGAGCGCAATTTGCCCTGTCCGCCTGTTCAAAAATACCCGATAACCCCGATCAATGATTTTCGTTAACCGACTATCGACCCAATTTCGCGACATGTTCTGTTTGTAAATACATTGAGTTTCGTTGAGTCTGTTTTCGTAATTTGGTACCTGCACCGACACTAACCCCAGCCACCATGAACACCCTGCAAGGGTGGCCTCGATAAATGGAAACCTGCAGATCATTTCAAAACCAGGTAAGGGCACAAAGATTATTGTGTTTCTGAATGCGACGAGACTACACAGGTGACCTTAAACCACTGAAATTCTTCCTGTATTGCAGGGGACTCAATCCCTTCTTTTTGCGGAACATCTTGCTGAAATGAGATATGTCGTTAAACCCTGATCCATAGCTGATCTCAGATACTGCTTTGTCTGATTGCGTTAGTTGTTTAACAGCAAAGTCTATCCTGTAATCATTGACCGCTTCAATAAAAGTTTTGCGCGTCATCTTTCTGAAATACCTGCAAAATGCCTGCGGTGTGAGATTTACCTGTTTTGCAATTGCAGGCAACGAAATCTCTTCCTGGAAATTGGCGACAATATAAGCTTCTATCTTATTGATCCTTTCCTTATCTGTATCAGGCAGACTCGTAAAACCATGTTCATGATCAGCGATTCTGTATCTTGTTGTGCTGAGTTTATGAAGCAGCTTTAGCATCATCATAAGACGCAAAAAATTATCATCCTCTTTTTGCAATTCATAAAAATCTGTTTTGAATTTTTCTTTGGGATTGTTGAAAATTATACCGGCGCTGCTTCTGTTGAGCAGCTGCCTGATGCGCTGCAATTCTGGCCTGCCAAGGAAGTCAGCACCCATAAAGTCTTCCATAAAATGCACAACGATTGAAACCGAGGCTGTGTCAGGGCTATCATTTGTTTTCCAGCAATGTGGAAGGTTTGGTCCAATCAATACAAGATCTCCGGGTGCATAATCCTGCATCATATTGCCAATGAACCTCGTACCGTTACCACGTAATATATAAGTAAGCTCAAACTCTGGATGATAATGGTAGGGTGCAGAAAATTTTGGTTCATTGAATTTTCTTACAACAAATGATCTTTCCGTTCCTTTCGACACTGATTCAAAATATGGTCGCAATTTTTCGTTTTGATGAAGCTAGCAAAAATGGGTGAAATTCCCTGATTAGATGAATACTTCAGTCAGTATGTTCAAAAAACACAAAAAATGGTTCCTTTCACCCTTTTGTATGAACATGAATTGGGCTTCTTTTGTGGAAACGTTGTCATATGAAATCTCTCACTTTGCCATCCCTTGAAGAGTCCGTTCATATTTCTGCAGATACTGTGTCAGCATTCAGAAAGAATGGTCATGCGCTAACGAATAATTTATTGCAGCCCGAAGAACTGGTGCCATACCGCGCAGCCATCAATGATGCCGCGTACCGGTTCAATACTGAAAAACGTAAGATGGAGGAGCGCGATACATATGGTAAAGCGTTCCTTCAGATTATGAATCTCTGGGAAGTTGATGAAGCTGTAAGAGCCTTCACCTTTGCCAAACGTTTTGGCAGGATAGCCGCCGAATTGCTTGGTGTATCTAATGTGAGGATCTATCACGACCAGGCATTGTATAAGGAGCCGGGTGGGGGATTTACTCCATGGCACCAGGATCAGTATTACTGGCCGCTTGATACAATGAACACGGTGACCATGTGGATGCCGCTTGTTGATATTGATGTTGATATGGGTATGCTCACTTTTGCTTCCGGCTCACATAAACCTGGCGCAATTGGTAACATCGCTATCTCTGATGAATCAGAACAGTTACTCAATGATCATGTTGCTGAAAAAAGATATCCTGTTACAAGAGCTTCAACCATGAAGGCCGGTGATGCCAGCTGGCACTATGGCTGGACACTGCATTCTGCACCAGGAAACAAGTCTGAAACAACAAGGGAAGTTATGACCATCATTTATTTTGCTGATGGTGCTGTTGTAACCCAACCGATCAATGAACACCAGGAAAACGACAGGAACCGCTGGCTATGCGGGCTAACGCCTGGTTTTGAAGCCTCTTCGCGACTCAATCCATTGGTATTGTAATTTTTTTTCGCTATTATCTTCATAACAGTTATGGCTACTCGTAAAATGATTGCGTTTGTTATTGGGATCTTATTTATTCAATGCATAAGCGCACAGGATTCAACTTTAAGATGGTCACCAAAACGCGCATGGGACTGGTATGATAAACAACCATGGATCTGTGGTTTCAATTATATTCCGGCGTATGCCATCAATTACACGGCAATGTGGGATGAGACTTCTTTTGATCCCGTTGCCATTGATAAGGAACTGAAGCTTGCATCATCTACCGGTATGAATGCTTTAAGAGCTGTGCTGCAGTACGCGGTGTATGCTGAAGATCCTGCTTATTTCAAAAAGACGCTTGAAACTTTCATCAAAATCTGTGATAAGTACAAGATAAAATTTGTTCCTGCTTTGTTCGATGATTGTGTATTTGGTATTGAACATGATCCGGTTACAGGCAAACAGCCTGAGCCATTGCCAGGTTGGTATGCATGGGCGTGGTCACCAAGTCCCGGTCATTCGATGGTTGTTGATCATTCAACGCATCCAAAGCTTGAAAAATATGTAAAAGATATAGTGGGAACCTGGAAAAGTGACAACAGGATTCTTTTCTGGGATCTTTATAATGAACCAACAAACGGAGGTCTGGGGTCTGCCACGTTTCCATTGTTGAAAAAAGTGATTGCTGCTGCACGTGAAGTGAATCCTTCACAACCATTATCTGTTGGTGTGTTTGACGGTAACAGAAGATTGAATGACATCTGTCTTGCAGGATCTGATATTATCACTTTTCACAATTACGATAAGAAAGAAGATCTTGAACGTCATATCAACGAGCTCAAAAAACATGGACGTCCGCTGATCAATACTGAATGGATGAATCGTGACCGAAAAAGTACCATCACTGACTGCATAAAAGTTTTTGCTGATACAAATGTTGGTTGTATGCTCTGGGGTTTGGTGAATGGAAAGACACAGACTGATCTGAACTGGGGACATCGACCCGGCGATCCGGAACCAAAAGTTTGGCAGCATGATCTTTACCGTGGAGATTTTACGCCTTACGATGTGAAGGAGATTGAAATTCTTACATCAACTATAAAGGGTTCCTTTCACAAATAGGATACGCTTTTATTCTGATAATTTTTTCTTTTTCGTTCCAAGATAAAAGTCAAGCAACACAAGCCCAAGCACTGTATTAATCATCAGAAAAATATTCATGTAAGTTCTGTTCATAAACTGGCTATAATTTACGGAATCCAGTTTCTCCGCCAGCGCTGATCCCTGCCCGGTAGTGCTCAAAGTAGTCTTAGAAAATGCAAAGATGATAAGCCCGATTATACTAAGCACAAAGAACCCCCCGATACCACGGATGACTCTTGCGTCCAGGTATTTTCTTGCGGCCGGGGTTACGTTCAGGCGCCCGATCTCTTCCATCACATTTCTGGTAAAACTCATTGACGGTTCATCCAGCTCAAAGTTGTCATTCATTATGCTGTGAATCTGCAGTAACTCGGCATACTTCTCTTTCCACTCCTGGTTTGTTTTCACCAGGTTCTCAACAAAGGATACCTCATCTGCCGGAAGCGTTCCGTCGATAAGATCCCAGAGTTTTGATTCAATTTGTTCTGCGTTCATGATTCAGCAATTTAATGATTTCAATCAGTGATGTTTTTTACTTCTTCTTTAAAATGCGTTTGCATTTTTTCCTTTAATCTTCCACGGGCGCGATGCAGTCTCACCTTGACAGCATTCGCTTCAATACCCATCACCTTTGCAATTTCTTCAAGGCTCTGCTCTCCTTTATAAAATAAGGTGAGAATATGTGCATCATCAGGTCCAAGCATAGCGATCGCACTGTTTACCATTAACTGTCTCGATTTTGTTTCAACCTGGTTGGCGCTGAATCCTGAATCCTGGTTGTCAGCTACTGCAAACACATGCTCATTGTCCAGCGAATGGATATCAGGTTTTTTCTTTCTTAAAAAGCTAAGACACGAAGTCCTGGTAATTGTAAACAACCAGGTGCTGAATTTTGAATCACCCCGAAAGTCTTTCAGCGACTTGAAAGCCTTTATAAAAGTGTCCTGGGCAATTTCTTCAGCATCCTCCCTGTTGGAGGTATAGCGGGTTGTTATGGAGAAAACGAGATTCTGATATCGTTTTACCAATTCGGAAAATACCCTGGTATCGCCCCCAAGCGTTCTTTCAATTATCTCAGTATCAGTAAGGTTGAATGACATTGTCGGGTATATGACGCCGGGTTGGGAGTGGAGGTTACAGTTAATAAGACAGAAAATCTTTTTCAAAAATAAATTTTAAAACCTGTAACCTCCTAATCAAAGCTGTAGTCTGATACCTGAAACCTACCCTTAACAATCATTAAAAAACAATTTTATGGGAGAAATAGTAGCAATAATCGCAATCGCAGGCCTTTTCGCAATGATATTCGGGATCGTTTACCTGAAAACCCGTCAGAATCTTGCAATGATAGAGAAAGGAATGAATCCAAAAGAGTTTGCCAACCGCCCGGCACCTTACCTTAATCTCAAATGGGGATTGCTGTTGATAGGATCTGGTCTTGGGTTACTCATCGCTTACATCACAGATATGTATTCTGCCGTGATCGATGGCGAAGAAAACGCAGCCATTTATTTCGCGCTCATCGCAATCTTCGGAGGGCTTGGCCTGGTGGCTTCCTATGCGGTTGAAAAGAAGCAAATCCTTGATAAAGCATAACAGGAACGATCTTATTTTTTTCGCCCGGATTATACATCAGTTAAATCCGGGCTTTTTTTATGTATTTAGGTTCACCATGATTAGATTACAGATCAATCAATGTCAATTATCATCATGGAGATTTTCAAAACCGTCTCAGAATCGCAAACCACGCTTACAGAACTTATGATACCATCTTATGCAAACTTCGGTGGTAAGATACATGGTGGTATTATTATGAGCCTGATGGATAAGGTTGCTTATGTATGTGCCGCCAAACATGCCGGTAACTACTGTGTAACAGCATCGGTTGATGATATCAACTTTCTTGCGCCCGTTGAAGTGGGTGAACTGGTATCGCTTCATGCTTCGGTTATACATGTCGGTAAAACGTCGATGGTGATCGGTATACGTGTTACTTCACAGAATATGAAAACAGGTAAGATCAATCATACCAATACCAGTTATTTTACCATGATAGCCATTGATGAAGATGGCAAGCCTTTCCAGGTGCCTGGCCTGATCTTAAAATCGCACGAAGAGATCCGCAGATTCAACCAGGCCAGGAGCCGTAAGCAACTGAAAAAATATTATGTTGAAGAATCAAATAAAGTAAAAACAGATTTTGAGATCGAGCGCACCATTGATTCTCTCAAAGGCGAGCGCGTTCAGATTGAGCTGAGCTAGCTGCTATTTTTTTTCCGGAACCAGCGGCGTACCTGATTTAACTTCTGTTATCGCTCTTGTCACAGCCTGGTCATACTGGTTGTTCACTTCATAATAACCCTGCATTCTCCAGATCTGTCTTGCCATCCATGTTTTGATCCTTTTACGGATCTCAGCCTTATCTCTTTCTGTTACGTTACCGATAGTTACCTTGTTCTTATCCATGAATGCAACGAGCCTGTTCCATGCATCAGCACTGTCTTTAAAGCCTGCTGCAAATTCTGAAGGTGATTTGAACTGATCAAAATAATCCTTCCGATCTATGTAATAGTTATAGATGAATCTTGTAAATCTGCCATCATAAAACAAAGCACCAAGGGTAGGCGTGAAGCTTGTTGTGTCAAATGGAACAAAGATATCAGGAGTAATACCACCACCGCCGTACACGGTGCGGCCACCCTTTGTTTTGAAAGCTTTGCCCATTACCGCTTTGATGGTATCTGCATGTATTACTTCACCATTGTGAAATCTTTCTGTGATCTCATCCATGTAGGCTGCACGTCCGCCGGTGTATGGCTTTTGAATGCTGCGGCCGGTGGGTGTATAGTATCTTGCAACGGTTAAACGCAAAGCAGCGCCATTGCTCAGATTGTACTGTTCCTGGACGAGTCCCTTTCCAAATGTGCGCCGGCCAATGATGGTGCCACGATCCCAATCCTGCACAGCACCTGCCAATACCTCACTGGCGGATGCGGATCCCTCATCAACAAGTATTACCAGCTTTCCTTCTTCAAGAAGTCCTGGTCTTTTTGAATTGAAATCAAGCCGCGGTTGTTTTTCACCCTGGGTGTATACGATCAGCTTGTCGCCATCAAGAAATTCATCAGCCATGTTCACGGCTTCCTGCAAAATTCCACCGCCGTTGCCACGAAGATCAAGTATCAGGCTTTTCAAACCTTTCTTCTGCAGTTGCTCAAGCGAGTACATAAATTCTTTATATGTAGTGCCGGCGAAACGACCCACATGGATAAGACCTGTCGTCGGATCCAGCATATAGGCCGCATCCACTGAATATAAAGGAATGGTGCCACGAGTAATAGACGCTGTAACGGGCTTGCCTCCACGAAGAATTGAAACCTTTACTTCCGAGCCGCGCTCTCCACGCAACAGTTTTTTGATCTTATCTGAATTGATCTTTACACCAGCAACAACAGAGTCGCTGACTTTAATAAACTTGTCTCCAACTTTTAGTCCCGCTTTTTCACTGGGCCCGCCAATTGAAACATTTGTAACGTTTACTGTGTCTTCTATTATCAGAAACTCAACGCCTATCCCTTCAAAATTTCCCTGCAGGTCCTCATTCACTTCGGCGAGATTTCGGGCGGGAATAAATATAGAGTGGGGGTCAAGATGTGTAAGCATTGCCTGTACGGCATCATCCGTGAGAGTGTCGGTATCTATGGGGTCAACATAACGACGATCAACAAGATCAACCACTTCCTGCAGTGAAGAGCGTTTTGTTCCCGAGAAAAAACCCTGTGAAACCGGTATGTTTTCGCGTAGTTTATAACCGATCTGCATGCCCACAATCATTACTATCGCAAAAAGTAATGGTAACCAAACCTGGAGTTTTTTCATCTATATCAACGGTGTTTTGTAAAAATTGCGGCTAAGTTCATAATTAATTCTCAATTTCGAACTTTACCTTCGCGCATAAGGAGCTGAATCAATAAATTAGTCTGATATGGGGATATTAATTGCAGATAGCGGAGCTACCAAATGCGAATGGTGCTATATCGATGGTCGTAAAAAGAAACATCAGTTCACTACCCAAGGTATTAGTCCATATTTCCTTAATACTGCTGAGATCGAAGCGCTTCTGAGGCTCGAGCTTGTTCCGGGACTGACAAAAGCGGTGATCGATGAAGTGTTCTATTATGGTACCGGCTGCAAGAATCCCGAAAATGTTAAAAGTATCAAAAAGGCAATTTCTAAGGTTTTCCCGGACGCGAAGGTTGAGGTCGCCACAGATCTGATGGGAGCTGCCCGGGCGCTTTGCGGTGATGAGAAAGGTATTGTGAGTATTCTTGGCACAGGAAGTAACAGCTGTTATTTTGATGGCAAAAAGATAAAGAAAAACAGTCCCGGTCTTGGTTATGTGCTGGGTGACGAGGGTAGCGGAGCTTATCTTGGTAAGAAAGTGCTGCAATATTATCTCTACAATACATTTGATGATGAACTGAGATACAAGTTCGATCTGAAATACAACACGACCGAAGTAGCTATCCTCGACCAGGTTTACAAACATCCCCTTCCCAATAAATATCTTGCTGGATTTACTTTGTTTCTTGTAGAGAACAGGGGACATTATATGATCGAAAATATTATTGAAGATGGCTTGAATGATTTCTTTTTCACCCATCTTTTCAAATACAGCGAGAGCTGGAAACTGCCTATGTATTTTGTAGGT
>JBEVNF010000181.1:0-3973 GCA_040508255.1 Flavitalea sp. | reverse complement strand
ATGATCGATGAAGGAAAGATCATTGTACACGATACCTTACATAATCTCCTGAGTACGCATCAACAAAACGGTCTCGAGGGATTGTTTCTCACATTAACCGGCAAAACTTACCGCGACTGATATGCAGAAACTTCTCGCTACCATAAAAAAAGATTTACGCATACTGACAAGGGACAGGATCGGTCTCATACTGATGTTCCTCATGCCGGTAGTACTCGCCATTGTTATTACAGTTGTACAAAACAGCACATTCGAACTCGTTAACAATAATAAGATCTCCCTCATCATTTCTAACAGAGATACAGGTGATGCTGCAAAACAACTCACCGCCGCGATCCAAAAAGTTGGAATGTTCAATGTTGAACTGATTCCGGCGAACGAAACATATAAACAGATATCGGACAGGATGAGTCCGAAAGATGCGCTGGTGGCGATTGTTATCCCGGATAACTTCTCAGCACAACTAGAAGCAAAAGCAAAAAACATTACCGCACAGGCACTGAAAGATGTAGCTGTTGGCGAACCAAAAACTGATAGCAATTCAGTGCAATCAGACAAGCTTGAATCAATAACACTATACTATCATCCGGTATTACAATCATCTTTCCGTCAATCCATACAAGGCGCGCTGAAAAGCACCCTGCAGATAGTTCAAAGCCGCGAAGTGGTGCGGAAACTTTATCAGACCCTGAATGATCAGCAAATCCCGGACACACTGGAAACACAGATCATAAGCAACCAGGCAGAGATCAACGAGATCCCTGTTTCAAGAGATGGCAACAGAGCTATACCTAACGCTTCACAACATAACATTCCTGCATGGACAGTATTTGCCATGTTTTTTGTTGTGATATCACTTGGTGCCAGTGTAGTGAGAGAGAAACTGAGCGGAAGTTTTGTACGGTTAAAAACGCTTCCCACAAATTACCTGGTGGCGCTATTATCAAAACAGATCACCTATATCACGGTAACCTTTCTACAGGCATTGGTGATCTTTTCAATAGGAGTACTGTTATTTCCGGTTCTGGGTTTACCTAAACTGAACCTACCTTCGGATCTGTTTGGTCTGGTACTTGTAACACTGATCAGCGGCTGGTGCGCATCGAGTTATGCTATCTGTATCGGCGTATTCGCAAAAACTCAGGAACAGTCTAATGGCATCGGAGCCGTGTCTATTGTTTTGCTTGCCGCAATCGGGGGAATACTGGTGCCAGCCTTTGCGATGCCATCCTCGTTCCAGGTGATCATGCAGATATCTCCGCTACACTGGTGTCTTGAAGCATACTATGGCCTTTTCCTTGAAGGAGGAAAACTGAGCGATATTTTGATTAATATTTTACCTTTATTGATTATTACAATTGTGATCCAGCTCATTACATTGGTTGGCCTGAAGCGAAAAAATCTAATTTGAATTTTATACAATGGAAAGAGAAGCATTAAAACTGCAGCTTAAGCAACAGATAGTACAATTCCTTAACCTCATGGCTGTAAAACCAGAGGATATCAAGGATGATGAGCCGCTGTTTGGGGAAGGACTTGGACTAGATTCCATTGACTCAATTGAACTTATAGTATTACTTCAACGCGAATACGGTATTACCATCCAGGATCCAAAAGACGGAAGGAAAATACTTGTTGATGTAAACACAATGGTAGACTATATCGAAAAACACCGAACCAAATAAACCCGGAGCATGAGTGATTTGGTGGTAACAGGCATGGGCATAATAACTGCCATTGGGAGTACGGTTTCAGAAAACCACGAATCACTGAAAAACGGTATTTGCGGCATCACAACTTTATCAAACTTTCCCTCCAGGTTCTCCGGTATACTTCCGTGTGGTGAAATAAAAATTTCAACGGCTGAATTAAGAAACAGACTCGGAGTAAACCAAAAGGGCGTCACCAGAACGGACCTTCTTTGCCAACAGGCATTCAAAGACGCCGTCAGTAATGCAGCATTAACAGATGAAGAGCTGACATCGACTGATACCGTGTTCATAAATGGCAATACGGTTGGTGGCATGTGTCTTACTGACGAATTATATCATGACGCGAATGCTGCTGATAATGGTTCGGAATACCTCGCCTCCTATGACTGCGCTGCACCAACACTGCACATCCAGCAAACTTATAAGCTGAGAGGTTTAACCAATACGATCAATACCGCGTGTTCATCGTCTGCAAACGCTATTATGTACGGCGCGAAGATGATAAGAAATGGTTTTGCAAAACGGGCAATAGTTGGTGGTGTGGATAGTCTTGCAAAATTTACCATCAATGGTTTCAATTCATTGCATATTCTTTCGCCGGAACTTTGCAGACCGTTTGATAAAAACAGACGAGGCTTAAATCTTGGTGAAGCTGCAGCATTTATAGTGATTGAAAGGGCAGAAGATGTATCGTCAAAAAAAATCTATGCCAAACTAATCGTCTGGTCGAACAGCAACGATGCATATCATCCATCTTCCTTGTCCGAAGAAGGTGATGGACCATTGCTGGCAATGTTAAAAGCACTTGAAGTAGCAGGGCTCCAGGCCGGCGATATAAGCTTTATCAATATGCATGGAACCGGAACAGAAAACAATGATGAAGTGGAAAGTCGCGCTGTGAAAAAACTTTTCAAAAACCCGCCGCCATTCAGTTCCACAAAATCAAACACCGGTCACACACTTGGTGCCGCCGGAGCAGTTGAAGCAATCTTCAGCATTCTCAACATTCATCACCAGGAAATATATGCATCACTGAACTTCAGTGACCCGATAGAAGAAACGGCCCTTAAACCAAACATAGGTTTCAAATCGCTGCCAATAAATCATGTAATGTCAAACTCATTTGGTTTCGGTGGAAACTGTTCATCATTGATTTTGTCAAAAGCATAACTATGTTCTACATCCATCAAACAACATGCATCTCCCCTCAGCATACATTCAGCGACGACAACGCTGAGCAGGTTGTTCAGACGGACAATAACAGGTTTTATGCAATCGAACCATCATCATCAGAAATACCTGATCGGGTACTGCGAAGAATGGGCAAGGCTGTGAGGCTTGGTGTAAACAGTGGGATGAGTCTTATCAAATCAACAAAACCTACAGACGGAATCATTATCGGGACGGCAAACGGTGGCATGGAAGATTGTATTCGTTTTCTCAACCAGATAATTGAATATGAAGAAGGTATGCTCACCCCGACAAACTTTGTACAAAGCACAGCAAATGCAGTCGCAGGGCAGGTCGGAATGATGCTGAAAAATAAAGGCTACAATATCACCCATGTACACCGGGGGCATTCGTTTGAACACGCCATGCTGGATGCCGCAATGCAACTGAGAGAAAACAAAGAGCACACCTACCTCCTTGGTGCTGTTGATGAAATCTCAGATTATGATTTCAACATTGATTTCCTTGATGGCTGGTTCAAGACGGGAACAGGCAGTGAGGGCATGTATGAGACTGATTCGCCGGGAACAATAGCGGGCGAAGGTGCCGCGATGTTTATCGCAAACAACCAAAAAAATCCAGGTGCAATAAAGATCGAAGCAATCAACACCATCACAACCACAGATCATGATGCTTTGAAGGATCATATTGCACGGTTCATAGATGACTACGATCTTGAAATCAAACCACCGCAACTCCTGATCACCGGCGAAAATGGCGATAGCCGCATGAAAGATTACTATCTTAATGCTGAACTGGCGTTCCCGGAAACTACCATAGCAAGATTCAAGCATCGCACAGGGGATTATGCGACTGCATGCGCACAAGCTTTATGGTATGCATGTAAAATTCTAAGATCGCAGACAATTCCTGCGGATATGATAAAAAATGACAGAAATGTTGCCAGCATAAGCAGATGCCTCATCTATAACGAGTACAAAACCCGCCAGCACAGCCTCATTCTTTGTTCAATTGAAGTTTGAACAACAGAAGGAATTTGTACATAATCTGCCACAAACAATTGTTTCTAT
>JBEVNF010000159.1:0-9879 GCA_040508255.1 Flavitalea sp. | reverse complement strand
TCAGTGATCGGACCAGGTTTTGGCCCGCCTGTATTGTTTACAAGGATGTTCACGTCTGCAACACCGGCGATCTGCTTAACAACCGCATGAACGGTTGCCACGTTCGAAAAGTCTGTAGTGAAATAACGATGCTCCTGCCCATGCTTCACGGGAAGCTCTGCCAATACAGCTTTCAAACTTTCTTCGTTGCGGGCAACCAGGAAACAGGTGGCACCTGATTCTGCAAACGATAAGGCTATGGCTTTACCGATACCTTGTGTACTTCCGCAAACAACTGCAATTTTTCCTTCAAGAGAAATATTCATAACGCCGGTTCATTTATCAACCGAAGTTAATGATCATCTCATCAAAACAGATCAGGATAATCAGAAATGATTCCATCAACACCCATTGCCTTTAGCGTATCTATGCGACCTTTCTCATTTACTGTCCAGGGAATAATACGGATGTTTTTTGCATGACACTCACTGATCAGTTGTGGTGTTACCAACGTAAAATAAGGACTGTAGATCGCGGGAATAAAACCAAGATCCTGCAGATTTTCAGCAAGTGATTTCTGATTCATCACCAACGCTGCTGTTTGCACAGCCGGATATTTTTGATGCATGATCTTCAGCGTGCGGAAATCAAAAGACTGAATAATCGTGCGATCAGCAATCTTTTTCTGGTTCACCACAGCCATGATAAGATCAACAAAAGCCTCTGGTGCAGGGTGTTTTAGATTATCACCAGCAGGTGAACACTTGGTTTCAATATTATAAAAAACCGGTTTGAACTTTTTTGCTTTTGTATGGGCTTCAGCGGCATCAATCACATCGCTCAGCAATGGCTTGATTGCCTTAAGATGTTGTTGTTTGGGAAATGCAGGATCTGCCTTAAGACCAATATCATATTTAGTCGTTTCAGCATAGGTCATCCCATAAATAGTGAATGAATCCTGGTTCGACTTTGTGATCGTTTTGCCTGCAGGAGGAGTAGTTGTTACGGGGTTGTAATGTGAATCATGAGAAAGAATCACTTTTCCATCTGAAGTGATTGCTGCATCCATTTCCAGGGTTACAACTCCAAGATCAATTGCTTTGATCATTGCGGGGATAGTGTTTTCCGGCATCAGTCCCCGTGCACCGCGATGACCTTGTGAATCGAATTTTGCAGGTTGCTGGAAAATCAATGGCAGTATGAGCAAAAGATATTTCATGGTTTGTATTTTATAAGAGTCTGCAAAAATAATCTACCATCTGCTTCTCACACGTCACTTAACCATTTCATAATATCAATGGCGTAGCTTCATCTCCCTTGCTATCTCTTTCTGAAGCGGATCACCACTTTCAAGCTTCTCAATAATATTATCAAAGCTTTGCTTGTCCCTGTTCTGACTCAGTTTGAATACATGTTGTATATCCTGTACCTCTATCTTAAAAGCAACGATCGCTTTTGTAAGTTTATCAATATACTTCTGCGGAAGATGTTCGAAAGATGCGGGTGATGCTGCATTGTTTTCAAAATGAGCCGTGGTTTCACGAAGTACTTCGATCAAGCCTTCATAATCAAGAAAATACAATTTGCCCTTTGCATGCACAGCCATGTAATTCCAGGTAGAACCCTGTTGGGGGTTGGTATACCAGCTTGCGCTTACGTACGTGTGCGCAGGATTTGTAAAAACGGCCAGCACCGCATCATTTGCAACAAATGCTTTATGATGATCAGTACTGCGCATCATATGTCCGTATAGGAATATTTTACCTTCAGCATCTTCTTTGATAAGCACAGGTATCTGCGTGGCAACTGGCTCATGATCTTTGGTTACGCCACAGATCATCACAAAAGGATGCTCTTTCATAAATGCCTTTACTCTTGAGGCATCATGATCCTTGTATTCCGGTAAATTATACATGTGATATGTTTTGAAGGGAACTAAACTCCTTCGCTCAACTCAAGTTCCGATACACGCAGATTTGCATTGCGTCTCGAAATACTACGAACCGAATTATTCGCAAAGTCAAGATAAGCTTGTCTCACCTCGCTATCTGTTGCAACAACCGGTGTACCCTTATCACCACCTTCGCGGATTTCCTGGTTAAGCGGGATTTGTCCCAGCAACGGAAGTTCGTATTCTTCGGCGAGTTTCTTACCGCCATCCTGTCCAAAAATATATTGGCGGGTATTTGTTCCGGGAACGACGAAGTAACTCATGTTTTCAATCAGGCCTAAAACAGGAACCTTGGTCTGGATCTGGCCGAACATTGCAATTGCTTTTTTTGCATCAGCCAGAGCAACCTCCTGCGGTGTTGAAACCACAATTGCACCGGTAACCGGTACGGACTGCAGTAATGTAAGGTGAATATCACCTGTACCTGGCGGCATATCGATAACGAGGTAATCAAGATCACCCCAGTTAACATCTGTAACAAATTGTTTGATAGCGCTGCTGGCCATTGGTCCGCGCCATACAACTGCATTCTTTTCATCAACCAGTAAACCGATACTCATCAGTTTAATGCCGAATTTCTCCAGAGGAACGATCATCCCTTTTCCGTTATGATCCATCATCATCGGGCGCTCGCCACGAACACCAAACATGATTGGCACGCTCGGGCCATAGATATCTGCATCCATCAGACCAACCTTTGCGCCACTCATTGAAAGCGCAATGGCCAGATTTGCAGAAACGGTGCTTTTTCCAACTCCACCCTTTCCGCTCACTACAGCGATAATATTTTTCACGTTGGGAAGAACAGAAGCAGCATCCAGTCTTTTACTGGTCGTATTTGAAGTAAAATTCACTGAAACAACAGCTTCCTTGTTGACGAGCAGCTGGATCGCATTCACACAGGCCGTACGCATCAGATCCTTGAGAGGACAGGCAGGAGTGGTGAGAACAAATGTAAAAGAAACATCATTTCCATTGATCACGATGTCCTTAACCATGTCAAGAGTTATAATATCATTATTCAGGTCAGGTTCCTGTACGTTTCTTAAGGCCTCTATGATCTGCTCCTTCGTCATGTAGCGTTGATTTGTTAAAAATTATTGGTGTGCAAAATTAACCAATAGCATGGGTATTTTGTTTAGTTATTTGCTACATATTGGTTACTCAAGGTTTATTAATTTTTAATCCTGTGTAAACGGTTAAGGCACAATCAACTCTATGTGTTAAAATTTGATGTGAAAGCGTAGATTTTCATAAAAAAACGTAGGTTTGAAACCAATGAGACGAATTTTACTCCTGGCCATAATTTTTTCTGCTGGTATCCCCTTTTTTGCCAATGCCCAGTTTGAAAAACTCAAAGATTCCGTAGTACAACTTTTCGGGGTAGTTATGACTGCCGATAGCCTTCAGGGCATTCCATATGTCAGTGTTGTGATCAAAGGACAAAATCGTGGTACTCAGACCAACGATCAGGGTGTATTTTCAATAGTAGTGCTGAAGGGTGATGTATTGGAATTCACCTCGGTGGGTTACAAACCAAAAACAGTTGAAATTCCACGTGATCTTGAAGGAAACCAACAGAGCATGATCCAGTTGCTGGTTACAGACACTGTTTATCTGCCTGCCACCATTATTCGTCCCCGACCAACGCGTGAGCAGTTTGAGCGGGATTTCGTCAGCGTCCAGATGCCGGATGACATGCTTGAAATTGCCCGGAAAAATGCGGATGAATCCAAACGGGCGATCCTATCGAAGGGTATGCCGTCCGATGGACGTGAAGCAGTGGGCATTCAGTTAAAGAATGTTTCTCAACGTGCTTATTATTCAGGTCAGGCACCTCCACAGAATATCTTCAACCCCTTTGCCTGGAACGAATTCATAAAGGCATGGAAGCGGGGTGATTTCAAAAACAAGAAATAACATGCAAAACGTTTCGGTTATTGGCGCCGGTACTATGGGAAATGGTATCGCTCATGTTTTCGCGCAGAACGGATTCAGTGTAACGCTGATCGATCTGAATGAACAACAGCTCACAAATGCGCTGGCCACCATTGCAAAGAACCTTGACAGGCAACTTTCAAAAGGGACCATTACCGAAGATGTTAAACAAAGCACGCTTTCTAATATTAAAACAGCCTCATCGGTCGAATCCGGTGTAGCCGCTGCCGGACTTGTTGTTGAAGCAGCCACTGAAAACACTTCACTGAAACTGGAAATCTTCAAACAACTTGATCTTTTCGCACCCGCCGAGACCATACTCGCAACAAATACTTCATCCATATCTATTACAAAGATCGCTGCAGTTACAGAACGACCGGCAAAGGTGATCGGGATGCATTTCATGAACCCTGTACCAGTTATGAAACTGGTGGAGATCATTAATGGTTATGCAACATCTGCTGATACAACTGCCATTGTAAAAGATCTGAGTGTAAAGCTTGGAAAGGTTCCCTGTGTGGTAAATGATTATCCGGGTTTTGTTGCCAATCGTATTCTCATGCCGATGATCAATGAAGCGATCATCAGTTTACATGAAGGAGTTGCGGGTGTTGAAGAAATTGACACAGTGATGAAGCTTGGTATGGCCCATCCGATGGGACCATTGCAGCTTGCAGATTTTATTGGTCTTGATGTTTGCTTGTCTATCATGCGTGTATTGCATGAAGGTTTTGGTAATCCCAAATACGCCCCTTCTCCTTTGCTGGTGAATATGGTTACTGCCGGATTTTCAGGTGTGAAGTCGGGTGAAGGATTTTATGTATATGGAAAGGATTCAAAAGAAGTGAGTAAAAGATTTCTCTAGGCAACCTCCATCCCCTGTATCTCTTTCAGATCATTTAATGTGATCTCGGCACTCTTCTTTGGAATAGCAACCACCATCTCGCAAAACAACTGCATTTCCTGCGTTACTACTCTTGAACCACGCTGTTTGATCACACGCATTACTTCGTTGATCCTGGTATAATCAAAATGCAACCTGTATTCGATCTCGATATCTTTTCTTACTACAGGAATCACCTGCAGAGCCATGCTCGCTGCCATTTTATATGCATTGATCAATCCCGGAACACCGAGTAAACTACCTCCGAAATATCGGGTAACAACAACGAGTGTATTGGTAAGTTCCTTGCTATCTATCTGACCAAGTATTGGTTTGCCTGCAGTGCCTGAAGGTTCACCATCGTCACTTACACGGAAAATATTTTTATCGGCACCGATACGGTAAGCAAAACAATGATGCGAAGCTTTTGGATGTAGTTTTTTCACTTCATCCAGGTATTTTTTGAATTCATCAACCGATGAAATGGGGTATGCGTTTGCAATAAATTTACTTCCCCTGTCCTTGAATTCTGCGGTGGAAGCCTGAACGATCGTATTGTAAGATTCTGGTGTGCTCATACTGAAAGCCGGCGCTGCGGCGGCCGCCAAGATAAGGACGGTAAAGGAGATAACTGCAAGTAGTTATACAATTTCGTGGATAAGCTGTTAACGCTGCCGTTCAAATATCGTAACCTGGTCATCTGCAATCATAAATGATTCTGCATCTGAAGGAATTCCCGCAACCGGGGCCTTTACGCCTGAACCAGCAAGCAGCCTGGTATTTGTGATCACTCTGGCTTCATCCCAGCATCCTGCATCTATAAAAGATTGTAATAAGGTCGCACCACCTTCAACCAGCACTGAAGTGATGTTTCGCATATACAGGGCTTCCATCATTCCCATGATGAGTTCTTTACCGGCAGCTTTTGAACCGTACTTTTCCACCAGTTTTACTGCAAGATCCTGTTCATCATCAGCGTCATTGACTGCAATGATCTCAACCGGTTCTTCCCGTACTTCAAATTTTATAAATTCAATATTGTCTTTCAACTCATCTTTTAAAGAATTGAAAACGATGGTGTGAACTGATCCATCCATCAAATGCGCATTGTGCGGAATCTGGAGATTTGAATCAGTAACAATCCTTACCGGGTTGTTACCAAACCATAAACGGGTTGTAAGAGATGGATTATCACGAAGCGCAGTATTCTTTCCAACCATGATCGCCATTTCCTCACTGCGCCAGCGATGCACCAGCCGGTTGGTAAAATCATTTGTTATAAGCAACCGTTGATCATTTGAACCGATAAAACCATCTGCCGTTTGCGCCCATTTTAAAATGACATAAGGTCGGTACTGCTGATGAAATGTGAAAAATCTTTTATTCAGACTCAAACATTTATTTTCCAATACACCGACCAGCACTTCGACCCCGGCGGCTTCAAGCTTCTCAATTCCCTTTCCGTTCACAGCAGGAAACGGATCGCGGCAACCGATCACCGCATGTTTTATTTTCCTCGAAATGATAAGATCAGCGCAGGGCGGAGTTTTTCCAAAATGTGCACAGGGCTCCAATGAAACATAAATTGTAGCATGCTCAACCAGATGAAGATCAATATCCTGCACAGAATTAATGCAATTAACCTCAGCATGAGCCTCACCATATTTCTGATGATAACCCTCTCCGATAACACGGTCATTATGTACGAGCACTGACCCGACCATCGGGTTGCTTTTAGTGCCACCTGCACCCAACTTTGCAAGCTCTATGCACCGTGCCATATAGTATTCATGTATCCCGTTCTTCATTAAGTGCAAATTAAGTTATTGTATCGTAAAGCTGAATGGCCCCAAATTTGATCATGAGCGTCGAATGAATTTACAACAGGCGCAAGCTTACCTTATCAACCATCTCTCACGTGTTTATGATTCCCGGGAAGCTGCCACCATGGCCGACTGGATCCTGGTGAAATTAACTGGTCATAGCAAAGTTGATCGTCTTATCAAAAAAGACGAAGCATTGACCGAAACCCAACTCAACTCACTTCATGGTTATGTAGAGGAACTGGTGGCCCACCGCCCGGTTCAATATGTTTTAGAGGAGTCTTACTTTATGGGTCTTGAATTTTACGTAGATGAAAATGTTTTGGTACCAAGACCCGAAACGGAAGAATTGGTTGACTGGATCCTGAAAGACCTTAAGGGACGTGAAGCAAAAGTGATGGATATCGGAACAGGCAGCGGTTGTATTCCTGTTACGCTCAAATCAAAAAACAAATCACTTGAGATCATTGCAACAGATATCAGCAATGAAGCACTTTATGTTGCGAAAAAAAATGCTGATACACATAGAACAAAGATCAGGTTTGTGCAACATGATATTCTTGACCGGCAGGGTTGGGATGATGTAGGGATGTTTGATGTGATCGTCAGCAACCCACCTTATATCCCGGAAGAGGATAAATTAACCATGAATGATAACGTGCTTAAATATGAGCCGCATCATGCTTTGTTTACCGGTTGTGATGATCCTTTTATTTTTTACAAGGAGATCGCTGCATTTGCAGCAAAGCATTTGAACAAAGGTGGTGCACTGTATTTTGAAATACATGAGCTCGGAGGGGAAACGACAGTGGAAATTTTAAAAGCTGAAGGGTTTTCGAATGTTGAATTGAGGAAAGATATTTTCGGGAAGGACAGGATGGTGAAAGCGCAGTTTTAAGACTTTCCCTCATCAAAGAGAAGGTTTACTGCACACCCACTTTATCAACCATAAGCACCGTTCTCGCACCCAGCTCTCTCGCAACTCTCATAACCGCTACAACATCATCAACAGGTACTGTTTTATCCGCATTGATCGCGATAGTAGCGTTGGATGAGTCTTTCGCGATCATGGGTTGTAATGTTGCGCGCAGATCTGCCGCGGGGATCACTTTACCGTTAACGATATACTGATCCTTGGTATCGATATTCACCACCACATTTTGTTTGGCGCGGGTATCACCTTTAGCCTTGGGTGTTGAAAGCTTGATCACATTTGGGTTTGCCAGCGTTGCCGCAATAAGGAAGAACATCATCAGGATGAAGAGAATATCATTCAGAGGCCCTGTATGAACCTCCGCATGTGACTTTAATCTTTTTCTGATATTCATAATAAACTCCTGCTATTAATAACTTAAATAAATCGATTCAAAAAAATACTACCTGGTTGGCTCCTGCAGGATATCTGCAAACTCTGCGCTTGAAGCTTCCATCCTGTTCGCGGTTTTATCGATCTGTGTATTCAGATAGTTATGCGCGATGTATGCGAGCAAACCAATGATCAGACCAACCGCAGACGTGATCAGCTTTGTATAGATACCATCGGCCATTGACTGAATGGTAAACTCACCTGTTGATGCAAGACGGAAAAATAACTGGAACATACCGAAGATGGTACCAAGGAATCCAAACATCGGGGCGATACCAGCAATGAGTGAAAGTATGTTGAGGTTCTTTTCCAGCTTATACATCTCAAGCTTTCCAACATTCTCCATACTGCTTTCAATAGCATCGATCGGTTTACCGATACGTTGAATGCCTTTGTCGATGATCCTTGCAACAGGGTTATTTGTATTGCGTGCAAGTGAACGTGCAGCAGAAAGATTTCCGGAGATAATATTATCCCGGATAATATTCATGAAGTTTCCTTCAATTTTAGAAGCCTTCTTTATGTAGATGAGACGCTCGAAAAAGATGAAGATTGCAAGCACAAAAAGCAATGCAAGCGGGATCATCAGCACACCACCTTTGGTAAGCATATCGATAATGCTGATCTCCGGCGCTGCGGTCACTGGCAATGGTTGTGTTGTTTTGAGAGCTGTATCAACCTGAAGGAAAAACCAATTCATCCGTTAGTATTTTTAAAATGTAAATCTATACAAATATGTGCCTAAAACGAGTTATGCTGCTTGATATTTCACAAAACTTTGTTAGCATTCAGTTAATTATGCACCACTTGGCTTCACCATCATAGCCTGTATCTGCTTCATTGTATGTTCCATTCCATCAGGACTTCCATCGAGAAAGATCACATTGCCCTTACCATATTCAGCAAAGTTCTTCACAGCTTCTGTCCACATACTGAAAAGAATCACATTGGTATCAAGATTCGCCTGCTTCATCTGCTCTGCTGCTTCAGTCATACCACGTGCAACTTCCGCACGGAACAACGCAACACCCTGGCCACGTAACCTTGCTGCTTCCCGTTCAGCTTCTGCCGCGATCTTGATAGCGTTACCTTCGGCTTCCGCTGCTTTTGTTTTTGTGATCAGTAGCGCCTGTCCTTCATTCTCTGCTGCAGCTTTCAGGTTATTGCTCGCAACTACCTTACTCATCGAATCTATGATCGCCTGATCAAAAGTGATATCATTGATCTGGAGATCCAGCAAATGATAACCCCACTCCTCCAAAAGCACATCAATCTGTTCTTTTACATACTCAACTATTTCTCTTCTGAGAGCGAGTATTTCATGCTGACGCTTGGTGGCAACAAACGAACGGATAGTTCCTTCGATAGTTCGGGTCAGCGCCTGCATCAGATCACGCTCAGTAATAAACTTAAATGCTACCTTTTTTATAGTTTCCTCGTTTTCATTTTGCACTGCATACAATAACATGCTCTTGAAATAAACATTCGCCTGGTCGGCGGTAACCGCCTGGAATTCCATTTCGATGGATCTGTTCTGGATACTGATCTTTTTATAGATCTGTTCAACATATGGGATGATAAGACGAAGACCCGGTCGAAGAATACGCTGGTATTTACCAAACACAGTAACAACACCGATCATTCCCTGGTTAATGGTTTTTAAACCGGCAAAAACGGTGATCAGAATAAGAAAGACCCACCAGTATGACAAGACCTGATCCATAGTTTTGATTTTTAGTGCTGAATGTACAATAATTTATAGCATAATTATATCGTATTTGTACCCTGCTTGTCACCATTGTGTAAATGGGAAAAAACTAAATGCAGAAGTGCTAATTTTGCTGTACTCATGAATCAATACGACATCATCATCATAGGCGGCGGACCCATCGGCATCGCCTGCGCCCTGGAAGCAAAAAAATACGGATTAACATATCTT
>JBEVNF010000125.1:0-10275 GCA_040508255.1 Flavitalea sp. | reverse complement strand
AAGATCAACTTTATAAACCTTTCCTTTTTCCATCATCACTTCTTTCTCATACCCTTCACGATATCTTAAACGTTGAATCGTTTCATCAAGATTGTAAGCTTTACCTGAACTGTCTACATCAATCAGCTTGATTGTGATATCCGTGTCAACACCGGTTGAAGAAACAAACAATGTAGATTCAATAAAACCAGTTACCTCAACACCTTCTTTTAAAACTTCAGAAGTATATACGAGCACATCGTTTCTTGTTTCAATTTCCGACTGATCAAATGATCCACCCTGAATCGCATTCCCTGTGCAACATACATTACCACCTTTGGAAGGTACCGGGTTCATCGGATCATAAGTGAACTCATCCGGTGTATCCTTTGAACCAGGCTTCTTCAGTGTCAGTTTACCATCTCCATCTTTTGTGTTTGCTTTTCCACCACTGGCAAGAAAGAAAGATTGCATTTGTGTACCAGGCAATGGAAAACTTTCAGCCTGTTTCCATTTATTGCTTCCCATTGTAAAATATCTTACGCGTGGATTTTTTTCTTTGAAACCATTCTTTTCTCCTTTCAACAACATATCAAACCAACCCCAGGTGAGTTCATCATAGTTCAGTCTTGCATCACCTACGCTTCTCTCTCCCACCACTGTGTTCTCGGTTGCGCGTTTGTAGGAACAGTGTAAGGTTGGTGCAATCACCAGGTATTGATTGTCTGCGATCTCCTTGCTCTTTGCCGCATTGCGTACATGATTGAACAAGGCAATGTTTGGTGCAGATGAAACATCATACCACGAAACAAACCAGTAGCCTGGCACTTCCAAAGGCATATTGTCGTGATACAAACCACCTTTATACCATGCAGAATCATTCGGCTTACGGGTGATCAGTTCTTCATAGATCCCAACCGGCCCCTGTGCATTTTTGATGATGTCTTTAACCGGCAGATGTTTCAGTCCTGCTGCCCAGTCGATCCTTGGTGACTCTGGCCCCATATCATAAAATCTTTGCAAACGTCTTACATCGTCCTGGGTCACATCAGTTGAAAGTCTTGGCCGATCCTTATCATTCTGAACTCCATAAAGCCAGGTTGTGAACAGCATTTGTTGCGCACCACCACGATACCAGTTGCCCTGCTCTACAAATTTTCCGATCTTACCAACACCTGCGCCAAAGCCCTGTGGTACGATGGCCGAGAGTGCGGGATGGCCAAGAGCAGCAACGGCCATCTGCCATTCTGCGGTTGATGAACATCCGATCAGACCGATCTTTCCGTTGCTCCAGGATTGTTTCGACATCCAGTCGATCGCGTCGTAACCATCAGTGGTCGGCGTTCCAAGGATATCCCAGTCTCCTTCTGAAAAATAGCGTCCGCGTTCGTTTTGCACCACGAATGCATACCCGCGACTTACAGCATTGTAGGCTTCATCAAGCTGTCTGTTAGTCATCTTGCCATCGATCCAGGTGTTGAAATTATACGGAGTCCTCGAAAAGATGACAGGATATCTGCCACCGCCTTTTGGATAATAAACATCAGTTGCCAGCCTTACGCCATCTCGCATAGGCATCATTACTTTCTGATCGATAACTGCGATTGAATCCAACCGCCAGTACGACGCGATGGTGTCTTTTTCCTGCGCAAAGCCTTTATTAGCCATCAAAGCGAGGGAAATGGAAAGTAGAATTTTTCTCATGTCTCAATTTATTTCATTATCGCCATTTTACCATTGTATTTTAGATAATTAGCCTCAGTTTTTTAATCTTTCCGATTTACCAGGAGCCTTGTTTTCATTGATGAGCTAAACTTTATTCTAATTTCTTTCTAAAATATTTGGCGTTGAATAGTTATGATTATATCTTTAGTCTACTAAAACAATAGACTAAGTGATTTCAAGGAAAACATATCATACTTCTGAAGCGGCTGCCCAAAGCCTGCTGATGCCTGTGTTTTCCGGGGTTGATACCTGTTGTTGCTGTTGTTGTCTCTAAGAACATCCGCTTCAACATTTATTGTATCAACTTTTTATAAATCATTCAGTCATGAACGTAGCATCTACATCTGCCAACACATTCACCAACGCATCTGCATACCAGTTAAATTCAGTCATCACAGCTGATCAGAATACTTTCTTCCAGCAAAATGGTTATATCCACTTCCGCAATTTCATCGATCGCACACAACTGGCTTTGATACTGCAGGAGGTTAACAATATCCAGCAACACCTGATCGAAAACAATATTGATAAAGTGAACGGCATTCCTTTGAAGTTCGGACAGGACACGGATGGAAGCCTGCTGATCCAGCGTATGGCCTTTGCTTCGAAGTACAGCAATGTGTTGAGCAATTTTTTAAAGGACAGTCGTTTTGGTTCAATACTTCAACTCCTGCAACCTTATGAAGGCAGGATCGGTGAATTTGAAAAAGACGGAATGGTTGTCAACCATTATGTCAACACATCTACCAGTGCATATACGCAGCTTGGCTGGCATACTGATAGTCCGCGGGATCTGTTCCTCGGCAGCCGCATTCTGCCTATGCTGAATGTTGGTTTGCATCTGGATGATTGCACACATGCAAGTGGAGGACTGCGTGTATTACCAGGAACACATCGTCAGAATATCTTTGGATTACTATTCCGCAAAAAATACTTTGTTGACAATAGACCTGACAGAAAAGAAGTTGGATTTGATATCCAGGCTGGAGATCTTACCATTCATGATGGTCGTTTATGGCACCGGGTCCAGCAATCATCACTCACAGGTGATGCAAGCCGCCGCCGGGTGATCTATATCCCTGTTGTTACAGGCGCCTACCGTCCAAAGCATGCCAACAGTGCGACTCCTTTCTATCACAAACTTGCCGGTCTCCGTAAAAATCCAAACGGTAATGTCAACTGGTCGCTTAACGAAGGAAAGGCAACCTCTATTCAAAAGAATCTCGCTTAACTATCAAATATGAAATACGCATTAGTAACCGGTGCCGCCAAAGGCATTGGACGCGCAATAGCATTTGAGCTTGCAGCACTTGGATACAACCTCCTGCTTACTGACCTTGTTGGTGATAAACTGCAGACAACCTCTGCATTGATCCGCGCAAAACATAAAATTCATGTGCAGGAATACGCACAGGATCTCACACAAGAGGGAGCGTTAGCCAATCTTTGGATCTGGTCGCTACCCTTTCATGATCGTTTGTCTGTTGTGGTTAACAATGCCGGTTATGGATTGAATGATCCTTTCGAAAAATTATCCTTACAGGAACAGTTTGGTATTGTAGACGTGAATATCAAAGCGCAGATGGCAATCACCTATGAGTTCCTGCCGGTGCTCAGAAAGTTCAACCGCGCTTATCTCTTAAATGTATGCAGTACCACCGCCTATCAGCCAGTGCCTTATATGGCGGTGTATGCTGCAAGCAAAGCCTTTGTATTATCTTTCAACCGTAGTCTGAAACATGAGCTGCGTGGATCAAATGTGTCACTGAGTATTCTCAGTCCCGGCGCAACAGATACCGATTTTGTAGTAAGGGCCAGGATCAGGCCACATACACTTAAAACAGCAAAGCGTTTCAATATGACGCCTGAAGAGGTCGGCAAGATCGCGGTCAAAGGGTTGTTTAACGGGAAGGAAGAGATCGTACCCGGTTTCTTAAATAAGCTGAATGCTTTGCTTCCGAGATTCTTTCCGGTTTCATTCGTACGAAGCATAGCCGGATCGATCTACGAAGCACCAAAAGGATCAGACAATGCAATTGTCCGTCCCATTTCCATACTGCCGCAAAAGAATGCAGTAGTTTAAATCGTCTTTATGTTGATAATCGTTATAGTTGGTCTTATCCGTGCCCAATGGCTGAAACGTTCACGGAAACTGCGCATCCCCGTTACGCGTTAAAAAATTCCCGCAACACTGTCTGACCGGTCGTTGCGGGATTTCAGCCTTAGCCGTTGTTTTTCTTCTTTCCCTGCACCAATGCCATCTTTTGTGGCTTTTGCAATCCATCGGCATGGTAAATAAAACTCAAAGAACCACTGCTGTTCTTCTGAAGTGCCAGAATCTCCTTTACGGGTATGATCATTGTTTTATCGGATCCATCGGAGTCTTTAAATCTCCATTCTTTCACCAGTTTTCCTGATTCATCTTTGACCGAGATCGTCCTGTTCTTCCCTACCTTACCCGGCGCGTTACATTGCATATAAGTGATCACGAGGTTATCGTTGATGTTTGCTTCCGCGAGTGGCAATGTTTTCAGATCGAATGGATCGTACACTGACTGGCTCACCAGTACTTTGCCATTTAAAGATATAGTATAACCGTCGCCGCCTTTAACATTAAATGATGATGTGCCGATAAATACCAAAGCAATCAGAACCGAAACCGATGTCGCTATACTTTTGATTGTACTTTTCATAATAAATGTTTTTAAATTAAGAAGATGACACAAAGCAAAACGCTTCCCTGGTCAATATTGATTTAGTTTGATCATTTGAAGCTTTTCCTTGATGAATTGCGGTGGTATGCTTAATTCCGGGTTCATCAGCTGAACATCAAGAAAAAATGACATTTCAGATAAATCAGTGGTGCTTGTTCGACCTTCTATGTAAATTGGACCGTGAGTTTTATAAACCGATATCGCATTGATCATCTGGCATTCTGGCTGATCACTACCTTTTTTTATGGTTACCTGAACCGGGCAATAGCTGATTCAGTTGGTATGGATGGTTTTGTTGCAAATGTTCTACTCCATACCGTGCTGCTGGCGGTGGTTTGCTATCTTAATATTTTTGTGCTCTTTCAACATTTGTTTAAAGCAAAGAGGTATCCTTTTTATTTTGTGGGAGTTTTAACAGCGCTTGGTTTATATGCATTTTTACAAGGTCTGATTGATAATTATTTTGCTGGACCGGGACCGCAGACTTTACATCGGTTCTACTACAATTTTTCAATCGGGTTTTTCTACGTTGCTTTTACACTTTCATTGGTACTTAGTAAACGATGGTATACGCAGAATTTGTTATTGCACCAGGTTCGTGCGGAGAAGCTGAATGCAGAGCTCAGGTATCTCAAAGCACAATTGAATCCCCATTTCTTATTCAACTCCCTGAATACAATTTATTTTCAGATCGATAGCTCTAATAGTGAAGCCAGGGAATCCTTACAGAAGTTTTCGGAGCTGCTCAGGTACCAGCTTTACGAAAGTAATGCGGATAAGATTCCTATTGAGAAAGAGATCGCTTATGTAACCGGTTATGTTGATCTGCAAAGATTACGCAGGAATTCCAGGTATAATATCAGGCTCAGTGTTAGTGAAAGTGTGCAGGATTTTTCGATAGCTCCTTTGTTGCTGCTGCCTTTTGTTGAAAATGCTTTCAAGCATCTTTCAGCGTTTACGGATAGAGAAAACACGGTCGATATAACATTCTGCAGGAAAGGAAATGGGTTTTATTTTACTGTGATGAATACATTTAGTGGAAAACAACAGGTTTGCCTGGAGCCAGGCGGGATCGGTCTTCAGAATGTAAAGCGAAGACTTGAGCTATTATACCAGGGTAATTATGATCTTGCGATAAACCAAAGCCAGGATGAGTTTGTAATCAAACTATTGGTGCAGCCATGAAAAAGATCAGTTGTATTATCATAGATGACGAACCGATTGCCTGCAAAGGAATACAGGAATATGTTTCCCAGGTTGATTTCCTTGATCTCATTGGTGTTTTTGATGATGCGTTATCGGCGCATCAACTGGTCAGCAGCAACGCCATCCAATTGATATTTCTTGATATCGAGATGCCGGGTATGACTGGTATTGATTTCCTGAACGCTCTCAAGGTTGCACCTTATGTGATCTTCACCACTGCCTGGCCCAACTATGCTTTGCAGGGTTTTGAACTTGGGGTTGTAGATTATCTTGTAAAACCAATTGCATTCCCTCGTTTCTTAAAAGCTGTAAATAAAGTACGCGACCTTGTTTCAGCTTTTGATAATAACAATACTGTACAGGCCGACCAGGATTCGTTTTTTGTCAAAGACAGTGGTCGTTTTATCCGGATCCATTATCATGAGATCCTGTTTGTGGAAGCATTGCAGAATTATGTTGCGATCTATCTCACGGGAAGAAAGCTGATCTGTTATGTTACCTTATCGATGATCGAAAAAGAACTGCCCACTTCCATATTTATGAAAGTTCATAAATCCTATATCATCTCTTTAAAAAAGATAGATGCGATTGAAGGCAACCTTGTGAAGATCGGCGTTTCTGAAGTTCCGGTTAGCAGGACCCTGAAAGATGAGCTTATGAAAAAAGTGGTTGATGATCGATTGCTCAAACGGTGATCCATTAATGTGATACAGCTTTTAATCCAATGATTGAACCAATCAGTGTTGTAAGAAACAGCAATCTCCACAGTGTTGCCGGTTCTTTGAAAACGAGGATGCCAACGAGCACCGTTCCCACCGCACCGATGCCTGTCCAGACCGCATAGGCCGTACCTATTGGAAGTGTTTCAGTAGCTTTCATCAGCAGTAACATGCTTATGGTCAGAGCAACCAAAAAGCCAGCATACCACCAATACATTTCCTGCCCGGTAGTTTGTTTAGCCCTTCCGAGACAAGCCGCAAATGCAACTTCGAATAATCCCGCAATTACAAGTATGATCCAGTTCATGATTTTTTATTGAAGGGCAAAGTTGGTGAATTGTTTGGCGCGGATTTTTAACATAGGATAAAAAATTCCGTCTATTTATGTGCAGCGCGGATGCGACTTAAGCTAACCTGCGTGATGCCAAGATAGGAAGCGATATATCCCAGTTGAACGCGTTGCAAAAGATCAGGTTGATCTTTCATAAGTAGTGCATATCGTTCGGATGCAGAGTTGAACTGTCTTGAGATAAATCTTTCTTCTGTTTTGATCAGTTCAGATTCAGCGAACCGGCGACCCCAGTTTGCGATATGAACATTGGTATTAAAAAGCGATTGAAGTTCTTTTGTTTTGAGTTGGTACAACTCTGCATTTTCAAGCAGGCAAACATTTTCATATCCTTTGCCACCATCCACGTAACTCTTCATCGAGATCACAGGGTCTCCTTCAGATCCAAACCAGAATGTGATCTCTTTTTGATCATGAACGGAGAAGGCTCTTGCGATTCCTTTCTTGATAAAGTACATAACCGGCTCAACCTTGCCTGCCCTTAACAGCAAATGGCCGGCGGGATGTTTCACTTCGCTGGCTATTTGCCTGATTGAATCTTTTGATGCTTCAGGAAGCGGACAGATCCTATCCAATATATTTTCCAGATCCATTAACTCTTTAATTAAACTTTCAACGAAGCCCTGAATCCACGCGCACCATAGTATGAGTCAGCTCCATTATGATAAATGAATACACGATCAAATCTTCTGTCGCCGAAAATTGCGCCGCCAAGCTTACGGACTTCAGGCGGAGTTTCAAGCCAGCTTGATGTTTTCAGATCAAACTCACCCAGCGTTTGAAGATTATGATACTCTTCCTCAGTAAGCAATTTTACACCCATTTCATCGGCCAGATCCTGCGCTGTATTCTCCGGTCTGTTCGCTTTTCTCGACTCCCACGCTTTGCGATCATAACAAATGCTTCGTCTTTCTTTTGGTGATTCGGGCGAACAATCAACAAATATAAATTCGCCTGATTTTTTATTTTCTCCAATCACATCTGGTTCACCGCCCGATGCTTCCATTTGTTCAAGCGACCATAATTTTGCCGGTGAAGCATTGAGCTTTTCTTCAACCTTCGCCCAGCTTATGCCTTTGTGACGGGGCATATGTTTTTCAAATCTCTTTTTCAGGATGTCGATGAGTGCGGTTACCTGATCTTTTGATAATTTCTTTGTACTTGCAGGCATATCGTATTGATTAATTTGTGAAGTTAAACAATTGAAGGTTTTCGATCTGCTGGTCTGAAATACCAGGATGTGATCGTTAACAACAACAATAAAATCGATGGGAAAGTCTCCCCAAATCCATCTCCTATAATCATATGCGAGATCGCAGCACCAGACATGGCGAATACAAATCCGGCATATGCCCATTCTTTCAGCACAGGAAGTTTTGGAATCAATATAGCAATTACGCCTGCTATTTTCCAGGTGGCAAGTATGTTCAGGAAATACAAAGGATAACCAAGTTTGATGATCGATTGTATCTGTTCTTCAACCTTCATGAACTGAACTATGGCAGTTGAAACCATACCAAGACAGAGCCAGATCGTTGCGATCCAGTAGATGATCCTGTTTCTCTTTTGCATATGTTTAGTTTTCAGGTCTGTTTTGAAAGATAGATTCAAGTTTATTGTGCGCCATATTCAGTCCCTGCGCGAAAGGTAGTTTCAGCATGGCATCACGCAGTTCGGGTGTTTTGTAGATGGTGTGAATGGTCAGTCGGCTTGTATCGTCTGTTAGTCTGGTAAATTGCAAAAATTCCATCTGTGGTTCAAACGATGTGTCTTCCATTTCAAACGTGCGGATGATCTTGTTATCCCTGATACATTCATGGATCACACCACTACCTCTGAAAACTACGATCCCTGCAGGGTTTGAGGTTTCAAAACGATAACTACCGTTTTTGCGCGCATCAAGTGTGATCACTTTTGTTCCCATCCATTGTTCAAAAAACTCAGCTTCAGTATAAGCTCTGAATACGAGGTCAACCGGAATTTCAAAGTTCCTTGTGATAATCAGATCCTGTCTGCCTTCCTGCGCATCGATCCTTGTTTTTAAAACCATAATTATTTTTTATATTTTTTCATAACTGATTCGAGCTTGTTGAATCTTTCATCCCACATCTGCCTGAATGGCTCGATAAATTCCGCGATCTCCTTCATTTTTTTGGGATTGAAATGATAATAGATTTCTCTTCCAACCTGTTGGGGCTGCAATAATTCACATTCAGTAAGAATCTGGAGATGTTTTGAAACCGTTGGCCTGGCCGTATCAAAATTGGCTGCTATCGCCCCGGCGGTCATCGCTTGTGTGGCTACGATGGTTAAGATCGCGCGCCGTGTAGGATCAGATATTGCCTGAAATACATCTCGTCTCAGATTCATTATGTAGCTATTTGACTACAAATGTATATGTAGTTATTTGACTACGCAAATTTTTTTTTAACGGAGGGAGTTAATGTCGAAAAGCCTGTTCAAACCCTTTGTGGCTGCGGATGGAGGGGTTAACCGCATAACCATGTTACGAAGGTGGACAAGCAAGGGATTGCTTAAATGAGCGATATTTCCCAGCGAACGGCTGCGATTTACGACCTCGTGGGCTTTGTTCATTCTGAGCTTTTCATACTGAAGAAAGGCAGCTTAGGGGGCAAGACCTTTTTTGAGAAGATTGGTTATGGCAAAAGCGTCTTCCACAGCCTGGCAGGCACCCTGGCCAAGATTCGGTGTCGTTGCATGCGCAGCATCGCCGATCAGGCACATATTGTTTTTTGTGAAGCTGTTGATCGGTTTTAGATCCATGATCGGTCCTGTTACGATCTGATCAGCAGGCGTACTATTTATCAAGGTTAAAACAACCGGATGAAATTCTTTGAACAACTCGTTAAGTTGTGCGGTATCTATCTCAATCGTAGAACTAACAACCGCAAACCAGTACCATTTTTCACTGCTGATTTTTACGAAACCAAATCTTTTACCACGATCCCAGCATTCAAAAGCCTGGTGATTATAAATTGAATCAATGTTTGATTCGCTTATTCCGCGCCAGCAGAATTGCCGGGCGGGCCTGAGTTCTGAAGCTTCAAAAACATGTTTTCTTACGAATGAATGTATTCCATCAGCGCCGATGATCACTTTATGAAATACTTCATCACCATCAGTGAATCTAAGCACGTAATTCTTTTCCGGATGAATCTCCCTGATCTCTTTCCCCAGGGAAATATTCTCAAATCCAACCTCTTCTGCAAGTACGTTTTGCAATGCAGCCCGATGTATCGCAACATTGTAAACTCCATACTTTTTCTCAAACTTTGCGAGTGGCATCGAGCTCAGCGGTCGCAACAATTTATCTGTGAGACGCACCACTTCAACCTTATTGCCGGCCTGTTCTACCTGATGTTGTATTCCAAAGTATTTGAACACCTGCATAGCATTATTAGCCATGATAATGCCAGCACCCACCGGCCTGATCTCCGGCGCACGCTCATAAATCCTGAAAGGAATCCCTGCTCTTTTCAAACCCAATCCCATCGTCAAACCACCGATGCCCGCACCAATTATGCCAATCGTTTTTTCACTCATCCACCTTATCTTGAAAATA
>JBEVNF010000110.1:0-3948 GCA_040508255.1 Flavitalea sp. | reverse complement strand
ACACCACCCACATTCGCGAGACCAGTCCCTACGATCACGTCAACCATACCGGGTGCACCAACTGCAACATCATCATAACCATCACCATTCACATCACCAAGACCGGCAACGGAATAACCATAGAGTGTACTTACCTGGAGAGACAGATTATTTAATAAAGTAGGGATAAGATCATCTGCTGAGGTTGACCAGGTTGGGGTCGTGTTCAACGGATCAATTGTTACAGGATAAACAGCCTTGCTGTCATTCACTACAATTGAAACTTCTTTTGCATCAGCACTGATCTCCATATGTGCAGGAAGGATGTTTCCTTTTGCATCCCATACTTTGAGATCTTCATAATTAAGAGCAGATTCTTTTGCACCATTTGCGATGAAAGTAAGTTTCTGCTGGTTTACAAGAACAGCATTCAGATCAGAATTGATTCCCATCTTCACTACCAGGTTTCCTTTGCCTTCAAAGTTTTTCCTGATCACAAAGTTCTGACGAACACCATCTTTGGTATTTGAATATTCAACATCAACATTGCTGTAAGAATAAACAAGCTTATTCTCATCAGTTACAACATTGAAATCTGAAGCAGGGATCCAGCCAAAATTCTGACGGCCGGCTCCTTTAATAGAGAATGAAGTTGTCCATGAAGACTGGTTTTCAGAAGAACGTACATTCTGCACTGTGTAGCCACCTGCATTCAGGAGGAAAGTAAGATGTTGTTCGCTGCTTACGCTTTTGAACACACCATATTCACTCATCGGGTGAAAGCGGTGCTCATACTGGTTAACATAGGCCGTAGCCTGTTCGAACCAGTTCGGAGAAACGTTATCAGGAAGTTTTTGTTGATTGTCTTTTCCGGAAGCCGCCGAAAAAGCGGAGTTTTGATTATTATGCGATTGCGCAATCGCCTGTCCGTTGAGTAAGACAAGGCAAGGCACAATTGCCTTTGCTGCCATGTTAATGGCACGTTGAGTAAAGAGCTTCATAGACACAGGTTTGAGTTAACAATAGGTTTAAACGGAATAATTATCATCACCAGATCAATAAATCACTGATATCGGTTAGCTGGAACAAACAGCCGGTTGATATCGGGAATGAACATCTGTTTACAGGAACAAACTGTTTCAGATTTCAAAAGAACGGACCGGACAAACGGCTTCGACTTTTTATTCAATCAGGTGATAAGAACTTGTTTTTCGAATCGCGAACATGTCGTAATTCTGAATCAAAGCTAACACGTTGTTAAAAAAACTAATACCTGAAAGCATTCAATCACGTGCCTGTAAAAGCCCAATAACTCTTTGATATACAATTTGTTTTAAAGGTTTGAAGAAGCTTACACTTAGCGATAAGTAGTATTCTTTATCATCACTCATATAAGTACCTAAATGTATCCATACAGAATATTTAGCCTTACTAAACCCGGTCTGAATTTTGATAGTTATATTTACCGTAGTTACATAGGTTTCCACTTAGTAGCCTGATATTGCTCTGATTTTAGCACAGAAAAACTTAACACTTCCATTACTTTGTTACCCTTTCAATTAGTAGAATTTATACAGCCTTAGGATCGCAACCCTTTAGAAAGATTACATAGTTGAGTTAACGTTTGAAGCAATCATCATGGCAGACTACCAGGTCCACATCACGAGGCTGCATACTGACAGATCATTTGCCAGTTTTGCAAATTCTATTAAAGCTGAACATACACAGGATAACCTGATCACCATTAATCCCGCCGTGGGCCGTGGTTTTATCAGGAAAACAAATCCTGAAGAAGGGCTGTCTGTCCGTCTATGGAACGTTATTCTTAATCAGCAAACAAGATTGTTTAAACATTCCGGTGCAGCGAGCAAAGGCTTCAACCTTATATATATACTTACGCCGCAGCATTGCCAGCTCAAGACCATTGGAACCCATACCCAGTTCAATAACTATGATGCAAGAACAAGTTATCTGCTCGCAGATGATGTTGAGTATGATTTTGACATCATGCCTTATCACCCTGTTCAGGCCATCGATGTGAGTATATCCGCTGAATGGCTGAAGGCTCAGTTCAACAAACGCATCTTACCGTTTCCTGATCTTTGGGAAAGAACTGTAAAGACAGACGCCCCTTTTGTATTGTCCGATATATGTTCAACCACTGTAAACCTGACAATCAATGAACTGTTCGAAGTGATCATTCATGATGGAACAAGACATGCTGTTGTCCGTTCCCTTATCTCTGTACTTGTTGCGGAGTTTTTTAAAAAGATTTTCGATCGTCAGCCCAACGAAGCCTATGCGATAAAAGATGTTCATTTCGAAAAAATCATGGAGGCAGAGAACATACTGCTTGCCCATCTTCAAAAAAATCTGCCCAGTCTTGAAAAAATAGCACAGTCTGTTGCACTTAGCGAGTCCACTTTTAAAAGACACTTCAAAGCGATCTTTGGCAAGAGTATTTACGAATACTATCTCGAAAAGAAGATGGATCTTGCGAAGCAATTAATGATCGAAAACTCATTGACTGTAAATGACACTGCCGAAAGACTCGGCTATGAAAAAGTGAGCAACTTTATCGAGATCTTTAAGAAACATCATGGCTACTCACCCGGGGTTTTGAAAAAGAAAAGACTACCGGACCGGCTCGACTAATTTCTGCTTCCTTTAGCATAATCTTCTTTAGTATTGACGTAAATTGCCGGAACGATCCGCAATCCTCTGAAGATTTGAATAACTAAAGGGCAGATGCCGTATCGAACCGTACAATGCAGAGGAACGCTTTCAAATTTACTTTTAAAGATCTTACATGGCTTGTGTTCCTGATGTATGCCTGTATCCTGATAAAAATGATCCTTTTCAAGCGCCCTCCCTCCTATTACTATCGTCACTTTCTTTATAACCTTGACTGGGATATGATCCGCGCGAACTACCGACGCGCAAACATGGTCCCTTTCAAAACCATCCTCCTGTTCATTAACTCCAAACTTTCCATGAGGGATATTGTCGGCAACCTGCTGGGAAACATACTTGGATTCGTTCCCTTTGGAATTCTTGTACCTATGCTTTTCCCATCCCGGGCAACATTGAAATCTGTGATGATCTCAGCATTCCTGGTGAGTCTGGTTTTTGAAACCATGCAATTGATTGCAGTATTGGGAAGTTTTGATGTAGACGATCTTCTGCTTAACACACTAGGTGCTGCGCTTGGATTCTATATATTTTTCCTTGACAGGAAAAAGAAATATCCTACTCTATCCTGATCACCTGTGTTCTTTTACCAATACCGGATTCGTTGAACGCTTCAATCTGAAAATAATATGGCCTGTCTTTATCCATCGCTGTGAAGTAATATTCATTCACACCATATAACATCACTGAATTATAAAGTTTGTCCGGCTCAGTTCCCACATAAAGGTTATAGCCCGTTGCATCAGCGCTCACCTGCCATTTGAACCAGCAGTTTCTTCTTTCACTATCACCGCGTAACCCGATAAAATGTTTGACGGTATCGGGAGCATTTCCGGATGCTTTTCCAAAAACCCTGAATCCGCTCAATGCAAATTTGCCGGTCGGCATATGATGATTTGTTATTCTCAGATACCTGGCAGTTATTGGTTTTGATAGTTCAATATAATCATGCGGTACATCTTTTTTATTGGCACTTTTATCAACAACGGTACTCCAGGTTTTGCCATCATTTGAAGCCGTAATAATATATTGATGATAGATACCCGGAACCTTTCCCATTAACTCTCCATCCTGGTCCGCATAGTTTACCTGGATAGCATTTACCGTAGAAACAGCACCCAGATCGGATTGGAGCCATTCCCCCTTATTGCCTGATTTAGCACTCCAATATGTTTTGATATTTTCATCAACGGCATTATTGGCGTGATAGCCACCAAGCGTTGAAGAAACCTGTACGGGCTTTTTGTAATTCAACAGCATCCAGCCGGTAAATCCGCC
>JBEVNF010000106.1:0-8359 GCA_040508255.1 Flavitalea sp. | reverse complement strand
TGTTCGATTTAAACAAACCTTGTTAACAATTATAATGTAATATTTGAAAATACTGATGGGTCAGCGCTGACCCAACAGGATGTAATCGGATTATATGTGAGCCTTACTGCAGATTTCAAAGTGTGCTCGCTGGAGCTTCTGAATCAGTGGGGTTCAAAGAAGGCTTATAGTCTTGCACAGGGACAGTAAAACCTCAAAAAAATCCTCTTCAAAAAACGAAGAGGATTTTTTTTATCCAATTTTCTTTGTTTTAGTGTATCCGTTCTTTGTGAGCCACTGTAAGATCTTGTCCCTGTTATCACCCTGCACAATGATCAAACCGTCTTTTACTGAGCCGCCTGTTCCACAAAAGCCTTTCAGCTTTTTACCCAGATCTTCCAGATCATCCGCAGTTCCCACAAAATCCTGAACCAATGTTACGGCCTTCCCTGCCCGCTGTTTTGTATCAAGCCTGATGCGCAACATTTGTTTTGCAGGTGCCAGCGTTTCAGCTTCTTCCCGCTGTTCTTCTTCCGGCCTGAATGCGGGATCGGTTGAAAATACAATTCCGTTTGATGGTCTCTTTTTCGACATAAATTTTGATTTAAGCCTTCACAGCCTTTAAACTAAGATCAAGACTTCTTGCCTGGTGAATCAAAGCACCTACACTAATAAAATCAACATTGGTTTTTGCATACTCAATGATGTTGTCAAGATTGATACCGCCACTCGCCTCTGTTTCATAACGATTGCCGATAAGTCTCACCGCTTCATCGAGATCTGCCGGTGAAAAGTTATCCAGCATGATCCTGTCTACGAGGCCGATCTCCAGAACCGTTTTCACTTCATCCAGTGACCTCGTTTCGATCTCTATCTTCAATCCCGGTTTCTTCGTTTGTACATAAGCGTGAGCTTTCCTGATCGCATTCTCAATACCGCCACTATAATCGACATGATTATCTTTCAGCATGATCATATCATACAATCCCATCCTGTGATTGAATCCGCCCCCGATACGCACCGCTTCTTTTTCAAGTACGCGGAAATTGGGTGTTGTTTTGCGCGTATCAAGGATCCGGCTGTGATAGCCTTTTAGTTTTTCGGAATACTTCGCAGTAAGCGTTGCAATCCCACTCATACGTTGCATACAGTTCAGTACAAGTCTTTCGCATTGTAAGATCACGTGAACGGGGGCTTCGACATCGAATGCAACATCACCTGGTTTCATGGGATCACCATCATTCATCTTTTTATTGAAAACCGTACCGGTATACTTTAACTTAAAGATCTTCTCAGCAACCTCAACACCTGCGAGAATCCCGGCCTCTTTGATCTTCAGGACCGCCTTACCCATAGCATCCGCAGGTATGGAAGCAATTGTTGAATGATCGCCGTCACCAACATCTTCTTTCAATGCGGCTTCAACAAGAATTTCCAGTTGTGTATCGAATGATTCAATCATCCCTCAAAACTAGCATAAATGCCACACAAAAAAGGCTGCCCTGGAAGGACAGCCCGGAACTTTTATACTGGAGATCTTAATTATCGCTTTTTTTATCGAGCTCAAAAGTGATATCCTGTATCACCTGCACATCCCCTTTCTTCTTGAGAAAGAAGCGGGCCTGGTAATCACGATTTTTTGTTTGAAGATTCCCGATCATAAACTGTGCGCCTTTATTCTCGCCCTTATGTTTTACGGTAAATCCTTTTACCGGGTTTAACTCGAAGAAATCTTTCATGATCATTTGCGCCTGTGCCTTGCTGTACATATCTCCTTTGTCGGGAAACGTAAGTTCGATCCTGTCATCGAAATACTTTGCGAGCTTTTCAGCATCGCCTGCTTTCATGGCGGCAGAAATATCGTCAATCGTAAAAGCGGGTGTAAATGATGCCAGGACAAGCGTCAACATCAGTAGCGCGGATCCTGCAATGGCTTTCATATTATGTAATTTTTTCAAATCGAAAATTGCTAAAAACATGCCAAACTAAGATAAATAAATCTGAATAGGAAATATTGAATATTTTGCAGTATTGATTTAATAATCAACATATAGCGTTGCATCAATTTTAAATTTAACAACATGGCAGATAAGAAGGTTATACTCGTAATTATGGATGGCTGGGGTCTCGGACAAGTGTTTGACTCAGATGCTATCAGGCATGCACAAACTCCGTTCGTAAATTCTCTATACAATCAATATCCGAATACAACACTCACAACCTGTGGTGAACTTGTTGGTTTACCTGATGGACAGATGGGTAACTCAGAAGTTGGTCACCTCAATCTTGGAGCCGGTCGTATCGTTTACCAGGAGCTGCAAAGGATCAATGTTGCAATCCGCGAAGGTGAGTTTGCAACGAACCAGGTGATACTTGATTCCATAAAATATGCAAAGGATAATGGCAAGCCACTTCACCTGCTCGGGCTTGTAAGTGATGGTGGTGTTCACTCACATACAACACATCTTAAAGCTCTGCTTACGGTTTGCGCTGAGCAGGGTCTCACCAGGGTGTTTATACATGCGTTTACTGATGGCCGTGATACAGATCCGAAAAGCGGTCTTGGCTATCTTACCGACCTCCAGGAACATATCAATAAATCAACAGGAAAGATCGCAACCATAACCGGTCGCTACTATGCAATGGATCGTGATAAACGCTGGGAACGTGTGAAGCTTGCTTATGATGGTATGGTTAATGGAATCGGTGAACTTGCGGTAAATCCTTTGGCTGCTGTAAACAACTCTTACCTGAATAATGTAACAGATGAATTTATAAAACCCATAGTTATCACTGATGAACATCAGCAACCGCTCGCAAAGATCGCTGATGGTGATGTTGCCATCTGTTTCAACTTCCGTACGGATCGCTGCCGTGAGATCACCGAAGTGCTCACCCAGACTGATTTTGCTGAGCAGAATATGCATAAGCTGAATCTGCACTATACAACAATGACTGAATATGACAAAACATTTAAAGGTGTAGAAGTCATCTTCGAAAATGACAATCTCAACAACACGATCGGTGAAGTGCTTGAAGCAAACAACAAGACACAGATCCGTATCGCGGAAACAGAAAAATATCCTCACGTTACTTTCTTCTTCAGTGGTGGTCGCGAAGTGCCATTCAAAGGTGAAACAAGATTGATGGCTCCGTCTCCAAAGGTGGCAACATATGATCTGAAACCTGAGATGAGTGCATACGAACTCACCGATCTTATCATTCCCGAAATTGAAAAGGAATCAGCAGATTTCATTTGTCTCAACTATGCCAATGCAGACATGGTTGGTCACACCGGCGTGTGGCCAGCGGTGATCAAAGCTGTTGAAACTGTAGACACCTGTGTCAGCAGACTTGTCACTACGGCTATTGAGCATGGTTACACGATCTTCCTGACCGCTGATCATGGTAATGCTGACTTTGTGATCAATGCAGATGGAACGCCCAATACTGCGCACACATTGAATCCTGTTCCGTTTTTTGTAATCGACAAAACGTGGAAGGGTAGCCTGAAACCTGGTAAGCTCGGTGATCTTGCGCCAACGATCCTGACAGTGATGGGGCTGCCGATTCCCCCGGAAATGACAGGGAATATCCTGATGGATTAAGGGTTTAATTATTTTTTCCAAGCAGCTTTTGAGTTACAAAATTGTCTAAATTACAGGGCAACCAAAGAGTTTCTATGACTGAAGAGGCCATTTTGCACGGCTGTTTACATAACGACTCCACTGCCCAGCGGGAGCTGTACGGTAAGTACAGCCCCCGGATGCTGTCTGTTTGCTATCGGTTCGCACACAACCGGGAAGATGCGGAAGACATGCTGCAGGAAGGTTTTATCAAGGTTTTTGGCCAGATACATACTTTCCAGAACAAAGGTGCTTTTGAAGGTTGGGTACGACGTATCATAGTTCATACCTGTATCAACATCCTGAAAAAGAACAAGAAGTTCAATGACAGCGTTGACCTCATACACGCCAACAGTATCCAGGTGCGCGAGGAGTCAGTGCCATCGATCGTTCAGGCGAAGCAGGTGGTAGAGTGTATCAGGCTGTTGCCGATAGGCTACAGGACCGTACTTAACCTTTATGCAATTGAAGGTTACTCTCACAAAGAGATAGCGGAGGTCCTGGAAATTGAAGAGAGCACAAGCAGGTCGCAATACACACGCGCGAAGCAAATGCTGGAAGATATTCTTGTCAGAAAGAACATCATTCAGAAACCCCGGGAAAAGGCAGGCTGGTTACGGGTAGCAGGCGGAAGATAGATCATTGTGAGAAAAATGGCTACCATGCACTGGTTCGTGCGGGAGCAAACTTTAACCAAAACACTCATAGTAATATCTATCCTTTGAAAACTATGCCGTACAAAACCCAGGATTATGCAGCGCAATTTTTACAATGATGATTTCGAGGAACTGCTGAGAGAGAAAGCTGACCAGTACAAAATGTATCCTTCTGATAAAGTGTGGAACGGGATTCAGAATGCACTTCACTCTAAAAGAAAATGGTACTGGCTTGGTTTTGCGTTGCTGCTTTCAGGTGTGAGCTACTATGCAATTGATGCTTTGATCGCTCCGCCACAAAAAAATTCTCCATCCAACAAAACGATTGCGGCTGCCGGTCAGTCCGGAGCTTCAAATATTAATACAGCTGCCCCGGTTGCGGGCATCAATCCATCGTTGGTTATACCAATTCCCCAACAAAAACATAATTCAAAACAAAATACCGGTGGCGGTATTGATCAGCCTTTCTATGGTGTGTTCAATATCGACAGATCCTGGGCGTCCGTTGAACCCGGCGCAACTGTCAAAATGGTTGAATCAACACTTGGCACACCTGACCATAAGGATGGTAACGGGAACAAGCTTTCCAAACTCGCTCCTGTGCGTTTGATGACTGGATATTTCGAAGAGATCGAACTCGACAATCCGCTTGAAAATGCAAATACCACAGTTGCAGGATCAAATGGTTCTGAGGCAGGAAAGTCATTGAGGTTTCCGGTAGAGGAAGCTCCGGCAGCGGAAGATGTAATGAAGATCAACTGGCTGCAACAGAATGCGCTTTTTGAAATGGAGGTACCAAAGCTGAAAAGAACAAGCCTTCAGCTGGCCTTTACTCCTACCATGAACTATCGTAAACTTTCGGCTAACCGGAACCCCGGCAGCGAATATCTTTTGAAAAATATCCCGGTCGACATGAATGGCGACCAGGACATCAACAAGGTTGTAAATCACAAACCGGCTATCGGTTTTGAACTTGGCGCACATATTCGTTATGCCGCTGACCGCACAGTAACAATAAAGGCTGGTCTCCAGTTCAACTTCGCGAGATACACCATTGAAGCATTCACATCCCCTTCAACAGATCTTGCTACCATTGCCCTGAATAGTGCAAGCACCGGCACCAGGAGAGACTCAATGGTTTCCTATAGTCGCATCAGCAATGTAGGAGGCAATGCAGAAAAGGAGATCCAGAATCAATATTTCCAGATCTCTGCACCTATTGGCGTGGAATTTCTCGTGGCAGGTGGCCGCAGACTGAAACTGCATATTGCCGGTACTGTTCAGCCAACTTACCTGTTGAACCGCAACAGTTACCTGATCACTACAGATTACCTGAATTATACAAAAGAGCCGTCGCTGGTTCGTCGCTGGAACGTGAATACAGCCGCCGAAGCATTCCTGTCATACAATACAGGAACTATTTCATGGCAGATCGGGCCGCAGTTCAGGTATCAGCTTCTCTCTACCTACAATTCCCGCTACCCTATCACCGAGAATCTGATGGAGTACGGAGTTAAGATCGGGGTCACTAAAACCATCAGATAATTTGCTGCAATTCCTTTATTTTTAGCAGATGAAGGCATGCTTTGTTCCCCTGATCCTTATTTGTCTCTTTACAGCCTGTGCGGACGATGTAGAAAACAATAATCCTGCGGCCCCTGCATCAGAACTTCCGGACAGTACCAATAAGGCCAAACAATTCTTTCCTATACTTGATTTTATGCGTGGCGAGCTGAAGAATATCGGAACCTTTGCCACCGCGATCAAAACCTATACAACCATCGGTAACAAAACAGATTCAGGTTATATCAAACCTGAGGAGTTCAACTCAATCATGCAGGAATACCTGCCCGCCGAATTGAACAAGGAAAATTTTGAACGCTATTATACCGAGTCATCTTTTTTTGATGAAACAACACAAACATCAAACTTCACTTATTCAACCAAGAATGATGAACTGGATTTTCACCGGGTGGATGTGCTTGTGCAGGGTTCTGAAACTTTCGATAAAGTCAGCAGCGTGTTCATGGCCAAATTTAATGGCAATGATGATTCTTCTGTAGTAAAAAATATGTTGCTGACGCCGGGTAAAAGTGTACTGGTGAATTCAGAGATCACCACCCGTGGTAAAAAAGAAACAAGACAGGACAAATATCTCTGGAACTGGGAATGATCCTTGCTGATCACAAGTTGATTTATTTCAACATTAAGCGGTTGGAATTGTTATCTTATTCACATGACGCAACAGGAGTTTCAACAGATAGCTCACACAATTCCTTTAACACCGGGCATCTACAAATACTATGATCTTAAAAATGAATTGCTATACGTTGGCAAGGCGAAGAGCCTGCGCAAACGTGTAAGTTCCTATTTCAACAAAACTTTCACGACCTATAAAACGCATGAACTTGTTCAGCGTATTGCGCGGATAGAATTCACGATCGTGAATTCTGAGCAGGATGCTTTCCTGCTGGAAAATTCACTGATCAAACAGTTTCAGCCAAAGTTCAATATAAACCTGAAGGATGATAAGACCTATCCTTATATCGTGATCAAGAATGAGTCATTCCCGCGCATTTTTCTTACACGGAGAAAGATCCAGGATGGTTCCGAATATCTGGGTCCTTTTACGTCGGTGGGTAAGGTTCGTGAGCTGATGGATTTTGTGAAAGCGAATATCCAGTTGCGGACATGTAAACTGAATCTCACTGAAAGCAATATTGCAAAAAAGAAATTCAAGGTTTGTCTTGAATACCATCTTGGAAACTGCAAGGGACCTTGTGAAGGTTTGCAGTCTTTAGAAGATTATGCATCCGGGCTTCAACAGATCAGGAATATACTCAAGGGAAATTTAACGCCGGTGATTCAGCATTTCAAAAACGAAATGAGGAACGAGGCTGCGAATCTTCGTTTTGAGAAAGCGGAGCTCATCCTGAAAAAGATCAATCATATGGAGCAGTATGATGCGCGGTCAGTTATCGTGAGCCGGCATCTTACAAACGCAGATGTATTTACCATGCTGCGTGAAGAGGACAAGGCTTATGTAAACTACCTGATGGTGCAGAATGGTACCATCGTGCAAACACATACCTCTTTGCTCGAAACGCATCTTGAAGAACCGGATGAAGAGGTACTCGCATTTGCCGTTGCGCAGTTGCGTGAAACCTTCAACAGCCTGGCACGCGAGATCATTGTTCCTTTTGTGATCGAATTCCCGGAGCCGGAGATCACTATCACTGTTCCAAAAGGTGGCGATAAAAAGAAGCTGGTTGAACTGAGTGAAAAGAACGTAAACTATTTCAGGGAAGAGCTTCGTAAGAAGAGAATGTTGCAGCTGGAAGGAAAAGATGATATGGAGAAAAAGAAAGTGCTCTATCAGCTACAGGATGACCTGAAGCTGATGGACGTACCCGTGCATATCGAATGTTTTGATAACTCGAACTTCCAGGGTAGCTACCCCGTGTCTGCGATGGTTTGTTTCAGGATGGGCATCCCCAGCAAGGAAGATTACAGACATTTCAACGTAAAAACCGTTCAGGGTATCAATGATTTCGCAACAATGAAAGAGGTCGTTTTCAGGCGATACAAGCGCCTGACGGATGAAGGACACCAATTGCCGCAACTGGTGATCATTGATGGCGGTAAAGGGCAGCTAAGCGCTGCTATGGAAAGTATCGATGCTTTGGATCTGCATGGAAAGATGACGGTAGTTGGTCTGGCAAAAAATGAAGAGGAGATCTTTTACCCGGGCGACCAGGAATCATTGAAGCTGCCTTATAACAGTGAGAGCCTGCACCTGATTCGTCGCATACGTGATGAGGTACACCGTTTTGGTATCCGTTTTCACAGGCAGAAACGCAGCAAAGGAACTTTTAAAAATGAGCTTGAGCAGATAAAGGGTATCGGAAAGAATACCGCAGATAACCTGTTGAAAGAATTCAGATCCGTAAAGCGTATAAAAGAGCTTTCTAAAGAGGAATTGATAAAGGCTTTGGGCCAATCAAAAGCGATGATAATATGGAACGCCTTTCATGAAACGGAGACTTCGTAATTCTACTAAAAAATAAAGGGGCCAGGATAAAAATCCAGCCCCGTTTT
>JBEVNF010000097.1:0-3542 GCA_040508255.1 Flavitalea sp. | reverse complement strand
GTCAACCAGGTTATTGATGTAATTTATCCTGGTTATTGTTAGAAAGTCAGCCATTTCAATGAGCCGGTTTTTATCATCATATTTATAAATCAGAGGTCCGAAAAATTCATTTCCGGAAGCACGAACAGACTTCAGCAACTTAAAACTGTTGCCCTCATAAAACAGAAACAACGTATCGGCGCCACTATAATCGTTATGTGACGCGACATATTTTATCCTTCCGAGATCATCATATCTGAAATCATGATAGGTATTAAATGTATCCGTTTCCATCCGGATAATCCGACATCCATTAGTTTGGAAAGATGAGTCAACTGGCATAGGATCGACCTGAGGATCCATAGTTTTCTGACAGGAAGCAAAGGTGAATACAGCAACTGCGAGGGTTAAGAGAATTCTCATAAGAGATTTAAGGTTTAACTACTAACGAAAAAAGGTTTCTGCCATTGTTTGATCTGACAGAAACCTTGTATTAAAATTTTGATATGTTCTTACTTCATCATTCCGATAAAATCATCAAACAGGTATCGGCTGTCATGCGGACCAGGAGTGCTTTCCGGGTGATACTGCACCGAAAAAGCAGGCCTGTCTTTCATGCGGATACCTTCAATCGAATTATCGTTCAGGTTCACGTGTGTCACCTCTACATTAGATGCTTTTTTCACAGCTTCCGGATCAACTCCAAAACCATGGTTCTGGGTGGTGATCTCACAGGTTCCCGTGATCACATTTTTTACAGGATGGTTCAATCCCCTGTGACCATGGTGCATTTTGAATGTTGGAATATCATTCGCAAGTGCAAGTAACTGGTGACCGAGACAGATACCAAAGGTTGGTTTCTTTTCGCTCAGTACATCTTTTACAGTGTTCACTGCATAGTGCATCGATGCAGGATCGCCGGGACCATTCGATATGAAATAACCTGTCGGGTTGAATTTTCTCAGTTCATCAATGCTTGTTTTGGCCGGGAACACTTTTACAAATGCACCGCGATCAACCATACACTGAAGTATATGTTGTTTTGTACCGTAATCAAGCACAGCTACACGGATGGCTGAAGACTCATCACCCAGCGTATATGCTTCACCGGTAGAAACGATGCTGGCAAGTTCAAGACCCGCCATTGATGGTGTTTTGGCAAGTTCTTTTTTCAGTTCTTCAACATCTGTGATCTCAGAAGAGATGATACAGTTCATAGCACCCTGCTGACGAACATGCGTAACAAGCGCCCGCGTGTCAACATCCTCGATACAAATAATATTGTTTTCGATCAGGTACTGCTCTACTGAACCTTTCGCCATTTTGCGGCTGTATTGCTCTTCGAGATTACGTGCGATCAGACCTTTGATCTTGATGTTTGAAGATTCAACATCACTGTCCTTAACGCCATAGTTACCAATGTGTACATTGTTCATGATAACCACCTGGCCGTAATAACTGGGATCAGTAAAAACTTCCTGGTAACCTGTCATGCCCGTTGTAAAGCAGATTTCACCGGAAGTGGTGCCGATCTTACCAAATGCTTTTCCAAAATGTACTGTGCCATCTTCAAGCAACAATACCGCGGTTTTATGTTGAGTTGTAGCCATTTTAAAAGTTTTGCAAAGAAACAGATTTCTAAGGATGAATCCGGATTTTTCTGATCGTTTTTATCCTCATATCTGGATAAACCTTGAATTTTCCGGGATTTTCCCGGCGCCTGAACAAACTGTATCTCAGCGATTTAGTCAATAGTTGTGGCTATTATCCATACCAAATGCATCAAAATCTTGCCGCAGCACGTTAAACCTTACAGCATGTCAGCCTTCAGACAAACCGTAAAAGCACTTAATAACAAACAACCGTATATGAAAATCTGCCAAATTTTCGCTTCATCCATTTTCTGTCTAACCCTGCTGGGTACAAAAGTACAGTTCGCCGGAAAAGAAACTAAGACACATATTTCGAGAATACAAAATCGCTGTTACCGGCGATTTTTTTTGTTTCAGGTAGTACATAAAATAAGAAAGTCCCCACCATGGCGGGGACTTTCCGAATATCGCTTCCGAATAAATTTATTCAGCTGATTTTTCTTCTTCTTTAGCTTCAGCTGCTGGTGCAGGAGTAGCTTCAGTTGCAGGAGCATCTGCTTTCTTAGCGGCAGCTGCTGAAGTACGACCACGACGGGTTTTCTTCGCACCTTCCTTAGCTTCAGGAGCAGTCTTGTTGTAAACATCGTTGAAATCAACCAGTTCAATCAGACCCATTTCAGCGTTATCACCAGGACGGATACCGAGCTTGATGATACGGGTGTAACCACCAGGCCGACCACCTACTTTCTCAGCGATTGGTCCAAACAATTCCTGGATAGCAAATTTATCCTGGAGATAGCTGAACACAACACGACGCTGGTGAGTAGTATTGTCTTTACCCTTGGTGATCAGGGGTTCAACATACACACGAAGAGCCTTGGCCTTTGCAAGTGTAGTTACGATTCTTTTGTGTTGAAACAACTGGCATGCAAGGTTGCTGAGCAATGCCTTTCTGTGGGAAGCAGTTCTGCTTAAATTTTTGATTTTGTCGCCGTGACGCATGACTTTAAAATTTTAGGATCCTCATCAGACCCTGGTTAAAAATGACCGGCTGTACCGTGTCAGGAATTACAGCCTACTTTTCTGATCCGTACATGCTTTTAACAGACATGGGCGGAAAAATAAAAAACGGGTAAAGGCAGAGCCGTTACCCGCTATAAATTTAGAGTTCTTCTTTATCAAGACCGAGCTTGCTAAGATCCATACCGAAGTGCAGACCTCTTTCAGCAAGTACCTGCTCGATTTCAGCAAGTGACTTCTGACCGAAGTTTCTGAACTTCATCAGGTCTTCCTGTTCATACTGAACAAGTTCGCTGAGTGAGTTGATCTTCGCTGCTTTCAGACAGTTGAAGGCACGTACAGAAAGATCAAGATCTTCCAGTGGTGTCTTCAGGATCTTGCGGAGTTGCAGCATTTGCTCATCCACAACATCTTCTTTCTTGTCTTCTTTGCTATCGAAAGTGATGTTCTCGTCAGTGATGATCATCAGGTGCTGGATCAGGATACGGCTGGCTTGTTTAACCGCCTCTTCAGGATGGATGGTACCATCTGTAGAAACATCCATCAACAGTTTTTCGTAGTCAGTACGCTGCTCAACACGGGTGTTTTCGATAGCATACTTTACGTTCTTGATCGGAGTAAAGATAGAATCAGTCGGGATGTAACCGAATGGAGCATCTTTGATTTTGTTATCTTCTGCCGGAACATAACCACGTCCTTTAGACACAGTAAGTTCGATATCCAGCTTAGCTGAAGGATCAAGGGTACAGATCTGAAGATCAGGATTCATAACGTCGAAGCTTTGTGTAGCTTCTCCGATCATACCTGCAGTAAATTCAGATTTGTTCTTGATGCTTAATGTGATTTTTTCCTGACCAACTTCATGCTCTACTTTCTTCTTCAGTCTTACCTGTTTCAGGTTAAGAATGATCTCCACCACATCTTCTGAAATCCCCTTGATCGTTGCGAACT
>JBEVNF010000066.1:0-3267 GCA_040508255.1 Flavitalea sp. | reverse complement strand
AGGGCCTTCATCAGCTGCTCAACCTGTTTCCGGTTGAAATTACTTTGCTGCTTTTGTTGCTGCTGGTTCTTCTGCTGATCCTTTTGCTGTTGCTGCTGTTGTTGCTGCTTTTTCTGCTGATCCTGCTTTTCGTTTGGCTGATTTTGTTTGCGCAACTCAAACAGGGCTTTCTGAAGATTATGACGCGCTTCGGCATCATTTGGATCGATCTTCAGGGCATTCTTGTATTCAATTATGCTTTCGTTAAGCTTCTTTTGCTTTGTGTAAACAACACCTTTGTTATAGGTGTTCATCTCACGGCTATTGTTGTCTTTGCTTAGTTCAATAGATTTGTTGTAAGCAGCCAGAGCCTCTTCAAAACCATCTTTTTTGAAGATCGCGTTGCCAAGATTGAAAGGAATGGTACCGTTAGCAGGATTTGTCTCAGCAGCCTTCTTGTATTCAAGGATAGCTTCATCAAACTTACCTTCTTTATAAAGCTTGTTCCCGTTTACAATTGCTTTGTTTTCTGTTTGGGCACCAACAGCGATTGAAGTTGCCAAAAGCGATATGGTCAGGATTGTAATTTTCATGCTGTTTTCCATTTTTTCTCTGGTAAGAAAAATTCTATCAGCAACAGTATAAAGGCAGCTCCAAGGAACCATTGAAAATAATGTTTGTAATCCTTGAACGCACTGTCCTCAAGGGTTGTTTGTTCAATTGATCTGAGTTGTTCAACAAGCCGCGCAACTGCCGGTGCCGCATCGTTAAGACGCACATACACACCTGAGGTTGACTGCGAAAGTTGCTGCAGCTCTGCTTCATTCAACTTTGAAATAACGGTTTGTCCCTGGTTATCCTTCTTGTATTCGTTTGTTACAGGATCCACGATCGGTGCACCCTCCGGCGATCCGATACCAACCGTATTGATCATAACACCATTATTGGCCATATCAAGCGCAAGCTTCAAAGCCTCAGGATCATGATCCTCACCATCGGTGATCAGAACTATTGATTTATATTTTCTTTCCTTACTGTTGAATGCGGAGTTTGCAAGCCGGAGCGCTTCGGCAATAACAGTACCTTGTGTAGGAACCACATCAGGGCCCGCATTCTGAACATACATTTTCGCGGACGGATGATCACTCGTAAGCGGCATCTGGAGATAGGCACGACCTGCAAACAATACAAGCCCGATCCTGTCATCCTTCAACTCATCGATAAGCCTGTAAATCATCTGCCTTGCAACTTCAAGACGATTGGGTTTGCTATCCTGCGCAAGCATACTCTTACTTACATCAAGTGCTATTACAACATCAACACCCTTACGCTGAACGGGATCCATCGCACCTGGTTTTTGCAGGTTTGCAGCACCAAGTATAACACCTGCAATTGCGAAAATGATGATCAGGAATTTCAGAAGAAACCGCAATGGAGAATAGCCACTGATAAGTTCGGCAACAAGTTTTTCGTCGCCGATCTTTTTTGTTGTCTTCTTTTTCCAGCGCAGTACTGCCGTGAAAAGTAATCCCAGCAATGGCAGGATCACGAGCAGTAACAAATATTCATTATGTTGAAAATGAAACATGGATCATTCAAATATAGCAAATCGGATGCCTTGAACTACTGTCAGTTATACTGCACCCGGCTTTTTAAGATATGATTACCTTTTTCCATTGAAGAATCCGTAATGCCTCAGGATATCTTTCAATAGTTTTAATCTCGTAGCTGGAATATTAAAGTTTTTGTCGGGATGTTCGATCTGAAGAACGAAGAAGTACGGATGCTGATTTTCTTCTATCCAACCCACCACCCAGGCCAGCGAGTGACCTTTTTCTGTGAAACCCCAGCCTGTTTTGTAGCTGAGTGAATAATTCGAATTCTTCTCCTGTAGCATCATTCCTCTTACCAGGCGCTGGCTGCGTTTCTGGAAAGGAAGCTGGTCGAAATAAAGACGTTTCGCAACTCCAAGCTGTTCATCAGCAGTTACTTTCAGTGAGTTATCGAGCCAGAAAGTATCAAGATTATTCTGAATTTTAAACTTGTTGTAGCGCTGACCATAACCCAGGGTATCGATCCAGTGTTGCATAGTGTCTTTACCGATACGTCTTGCAAGTTCCTGGTACCATGGCGGACACGAAATACGGAATGCATCATACATTGGCATATCCTTATCGCATTCTGCGCGGCCCGATGCTGCACCGTTCCATTTGAACACAACATTGGTATCGATCACAACGCCTGTTTCAACGCCGATAAGTGAGTTTATGATCTTGTAGGTAGAAGCCGGCAGATAAGCACTGTCGCGGAATCTTACCACATTGTAAATGCTGAAATTGCCCTTTCCGTTATCGAACATACCGAAGGTGCCTTCTACGCCTGCCTCTTTAAAGAATTTAGCGAGACTTTCATCGCTTTGAACATTGTTTGGGGAGCAGCCTGTTACAAGGGCGATTAATAAAACGGCAATTCCGGTTCTGATCACGTTGATTTTTTCGCAAAGGTACCCTATTCGCCGTACAAACTGATCAATTTCAGCAAAACTCCATTCGTCCAACCAAACCCATCCTGCGAAGGATACTCACCTCCGCCTGCCGGTTTGGAAAGATCCACCACATCATATTTTTCCATTAGTTTGCCGGTTTCGTTGTAAACTTTCAGGTTTAATCTGATCCAGTTTTTTGCAATAGACTGTGCTAGTTCCGTTTCACCATAATTCATCAATCCCTTAACGCCCATCCATTGAAGCGGAGCCCAGCCATTGGGGGAATCCCATTGCTGACCGGTGTTTTTCAGGGTTGTCACAAGTCCACCCTCTTTCAGAAATTTTCTCCTGATTGTATATGCGATATTTTTTACCCTCGCCGGCTGGGCAACATGACAAAACAAAGGTGCTAATCCTGCAAGTGTGAGATTGGTGGACGGTGTTCTCGTTACATAGTTGTAGTCAACATACCATCCACTGATAGAGGACCAGCAATATTTATTGATGGCAGCTTTTCTTCTCTCAGCGATCTGGGTGAGATATCTTTCTTTCATAAGATCACCACGACTTGCATAAGCCCGCGCAAGAACAACCTCAAGATTGTATAGAAAGGAATTGAGATCTACGGGAATAAGATCAGTAGTTTGAATAGTCGAGATGTTTTTGCCATCGGCAAACCAACGGCTGCTGAAATCCCATCCGCTGTCAGCTGCGGACCTGAGATCACGGTTCATCTTTTGTTTTTTTGGCTCTGGTAAGCCTTGCGATAAGGTTTCATCTTCAGAATAAGATTCCTGGCGGGG
>JBEVNF010000027.1:0-3522 GCA_040508255.1 Flavitalea sp. | reverse complement strand
AAGGGGTGCATAGATGTCGTTCAGTTCTGACTGGGTGTCTGGAGTTGTAGCAGGCGAGTCAAATCCAGATCTCAGTTCATCTTCTATCAGTTCGCGCAATCCGTTTTTTATGCCGGCAATATCCTCCGGGCTCAGCACTTCAGTTTCCTGCAGGTATTCCTCAAATCTTGCTACGGGATCTTTCATACTCCAGATCTCGAAAAGGTGCTCAGGAACATATTTTACACCACTGGCTTCTTCATGGCCACGCATTCTGAAAGTGGCACACTCGATGAGAAAGGGCTTTTGATTTTCGATGCAATATTCTCTCACTCCTTTGATTGTGTCATAAACCGTAAGCAGGTTGTTGCCGTCGATCTTCACAGACTCCATTCCGTATCCTCTTGCTTTTTCTGTGAGACTTCCACATCGGTATTGTTCGGTGGTTGGAGTGCTTAGAGCATAACCGTTATTTTCAATCAGGAAGATCACCGGCAGATCCCATACGGCGGCAAGGTTGAGCGCCTCGTGAAAATCACCTTCGCTTGTGCCTCCTTCTCCGGTAAATGCAATTGAAACTTTTTTCTCCTCACGTAGTTTGTGCGCAAGTGCCACGCCATCTGCAATTGCAAGCTGTGGACCGAGATGAGAGATCATTCCGCAGATATGATGTTCCTTGTTGCCGAAATGAAAACTTCTTTCACGTCCCTTGCTGTATCCATCCTGGCTACCCTGCCATTGTTTGATCAGTTTGCTGAGCGGCATTCCGCGACCGGTAAAAATTCCAAGGTTGCGATGAAGCGGCATGATCCACTCATCCTGTTCAAGGGCGAGTGAAACACCAACTGATATTGCTTCCTGCCCAATACCACTGAACCATTTGCTGATGCGCCCCTGCCTCAACAGAACCAGCATTTTTTCTTCGATCATCCTGGGCAACAGAAGGCTGCGGTAGAACATCTTCAGTTGATCATCAGACAAATCCTTCCGGTCGAATTGCATACGTGTAAATAAATTTTAATCCTTATTCTTTTCTTCCCTATACATGAGCGATGTTACCAGCGAAAGCAGGAGGCTAAACAACAACGCCCACCAGAAGCCATCAACCCTGAATCCCGAAACAATTTTTTCGGCAAACAATATGATCAGTGCATTGATCACAAAAAGAAAAAGTCCGAGTGTGATAAGTGTGATTGGAAGTGTAAGTAAGATCAGGATAGGTTTCACAAAAGCATTGAGCACTGCGAGTACAAGCGCAACGACGATCGCTGTCCAGAAGGTATCTATTGAAATACCATCCAGCACATACGAGAGACCGAAAGCCACAATGGATGTGACGATAATACGCATGAAAAAACCCATGATCAGACGTTTTATACTTACAAGTTAAGATAAAGATCGATCAGATCACCACGAGTTCATAAAAGTCCGTAGGCTGCAGGTATTTGTTTGCAAGTTCCTTCAGCTCTTCTGCCGTAACGGTCTTGATGGTGTTGATACTGTTGTAAAAATATTCAGGTGTAAGATTATTCAGCACCAGGCTTTTCCAACGCGCAGCAACATGAAACGGACCATCAAGATCACCAAGTATCGACCCGATCATACTGTTACGTGTCATCATTAATTCTTCATCATCAATAACCTCGTCACGTAGCTCAAACATTTCATTGTAAACTTCATCGATGGTAGCCTCTGCCACATCACGACCCGCTTCAGTGCTGATCATCCAGCCACTGTTATGGATAAAGTTGAGCAGGTAGCTATGGATACCATAAGTGTAGCCCTTGTCTTCCCTGATGTTTGTCATCAGTCTTGAACCAAAGAACCCGCCAAAAAGATTATTCAGGACCGCCACTTTCTGGAAGTCAGGATGATGACGGTTCGGGAAGGGACGCAACAACCTGATCGCAGCCTGGACACCATCAGGATCATTGGTGATGCGATATTTTTTCTCAGCCGCAGGAACCAGCGGATGTGTGATGATTGTATGTTCGCTGCGATGGGACTTCAATGGAAGCTTGCCAAAAGAAGATTCAAGCTGGTCAATAATATCTGCAGGAAGTTTACCTGAAACAAAGATCACACAGCGGCCATTTTTATAATACTGTTCGTAGAACTCAACGATCTGCTCACGCGATATGGTTTCGTAATCAGCCGGCATACTGTATTTGCCATAAGGATGATCCTCACCAAAAGCGTAAGCGTCGATAAGTCTTCCTGCAACAAATTCAGACTTCTTTAATCCAACCTGGAGTTTTTGAATCGAGTTGGTTTTGAACGTTGCTATTTCTTCTTCAGAAAAAACGGCATCAGTGATCAGCTCAGCCACAACCGGCAAAAGTTCGTGAACATGTTTATTCATGGTATGCAGAACAAGCTCCGAAGTTTCGCTGTAGCAGGCGCGGTTCAGGTAAGAGCCATAATATTCAAAATGCTCGTTGATCTGGAAAGCGTTTTTTGTAGTTGTTCCGTTTTTCAGCAAATGATTGGTGGCGGCGGCCACAAGCTTTTTGGGTTCGTACCAGCTTCCCGCAAAGAATACCCAATTAACCATCATGGCTTCTTCCGTTCCCATATCAACTGCATAAACCTCTACTCCGTTACTGAGAACGTGTTTCTGACTCATCGGCAACTGCAGATCAAATTCCACAGCATCTTTTATTAATGGCGCTTCCGCTCTGTTAAGCATATTTTCCCTGGATTGATTGATCGCCGGTATTATTTACCGCTGCGATAATAAAGTGTGTTCGAATTGTTTTCGTCGAAGATGATACTGCTGTATTTCAGAATATCTTCCGCTGTTACTGCAAAGTATTTATCTCGGTCCGCATTAAAGAGTGTCGCATCGCCAAGCAGTTCATAGAATGCAAGACTGTTCGCTCTTGCCATCACGCTCATATCTTCGAATGTGATAGCCGACTCTGTTTTGTTCTTGACCTTGGTAAGTTCTTTTTCGGTTATACCATCACGTTTGAGGATAGCGATTTGCTCATCCACTGCCTTTTCAGCATCTTCAAGCTTAACGCCTTTTACCAGCTTTCCTTCAATCGTAAGCAGGCCACGATCTACAGTTCCCTGGTGATAACAGTCAATATTGCTGAATAATTTCTGTTCTTTAACGAGTGACTGATAAAGTCTTGAAGAGCCACCGCCACCAAGTATTTCAGTGATCAGATCAGCCACATAATAGCCGTGATCAAGACGACTTTCCATGTGCCAGCATTTATAAAATGCATCCAGCGGAACATCGGCTTTTACTTCGGCTCGTCTTGGCGCAGATTGCTTTGGTTCCTGTGGAATGTTTCTTTCATATTTTTTTCCTGGAGGAATATCCCCGAACCATTTTTCTGTGAGCACCTTTACGTCTTCCGTTTTCACCTTGCCCGCAACAACCATGATAGCATTGGATGGATTGTAATGTTTTGCAAAGAAGTCTTTAACATCCTGCAGACTTGCATTCTCGATATGGCTCAGTTCCTTACCTATTGTCATCCATTTATAAGGATGTTGTTCGTAAGCCATCGAGCGCATTTTGAACCACCC
>JBEVNF010000007.1:0-12524 GCA_040508255.1 Flavitalea sp. | reverse complement strand
ACCGGCAACAAGTTTTATGAAGATATTTTCAAAAGGCAGATGTTCAATTACCGCAATGTATTTGATTCAACAACCAACTTCATGCGTGGCCGCAACGCAGCAGGAACCTGGTCGACAAAATTCGATCCTTTTGAATGGGGCGGTCCGTTTACTGAAGGAAATGCGTGGCACTGGATCTGGTCGGTATTTCACGATGCAAAAGGATTGATTGATCTTGTTGGAGGTGATGAAAAGTTTGTTGCAAAACTTGATTCGGTATTTACAGAACCAACTACCGTTAATGTGGGAACCTATCGGGGAATGATTCATGAAATGACTGAGATGGTAATGGCGAACATGGGTCAGTATGCACATGGCAACCAGCCGATACAACATATGGTGTATTTATACAACTATGCAGGCGCGCCCTGGAAGGCACAATCTCATGCCAGGAACATCATGGCTAAGTTGTATAATTCAACCGAGAATGGATATCCGGGTGATGAAGATCAGGGTCAGACATCGTCATGGTATGTGTTAAGTGCGCTTGGATTTTATAGTGTTTGTCCGGGTACTGATCAGTATGTTGTAGGCAGCCCGGTATTTAAGAAAGCAACAATAACCTTAGAAGATGGTAAGAAGTTCGTGATCGATGCGGAAGGGAATAGTGGTCAGAATGTTTACATACAGGATGGATCGTTGAATGGTAAGGAACATACAAAAAATTATATCACTTATAAGGAAATTCTGGATGGCGGTGTTTTGAAGCTGAAGATGGGTGAACAGCCGAAAAAGGATAGAGGGGTGAAGAAGGAAGACAGGCCGTTTTCGGTGAGTGAATAGTATGTGGATGACTTTGCGAAGGCGGCAACAGTCAACTTTCGCCACGGCTTCGGCTGACTCGTCAGCCCTTATGATTTCTAATTGACGATGCCACAAATTCCCGTTGGGGGAGTTGTGGCATCGTTTTTTCATAGTTACCGTGTATTATGACCAAATGGCAAATATTATTGATTATGAGTGTACTAACCAACCGTGCCACATCGCAGGAATTTGACGAATACAGGAACAACAAAAAAATTCCCCAGATAATTGAGAAAGCTGTGCTCACAGCACTCTCCCATTATCCTGAACTAAAAAATACCAAAATCGCTTTTGTTTTCAGAAAAAATATAAAGGGATCAGTGATGCAGGCACAACCTGTTTTTACAACATTACTACGCAAAAGAAAACATCGCAGCTATCGAATAAACATCAGCAGCACTTTTAAACTCACACATAGCGTTACCCCTATTCATCAACTACCGGAAAACATTATGATAGGTTGGATAGGTCATGAACTGGGCCATATCATGGATTACGAAAGCCGCACCAATAAAGGCATGATCGCATTCGGATACAACTATCTTTTTTCAGGCACCTATATCAAAAGTGTAGAAGAGATCGCAGACACATACGCAGTAAATCACGGTCTTGGTCAATACATCATCGAAACAAAAAGATTCATCCTTGATCACGCAGAGTTACCTGAATCTTACAAGGCAAAGATTGCCAGATTGTATCTCTCACCAGATGATATTGTTGAACAGGTAAAGAAGCTTGAAGAAAAACGCCTTGAAGACATGAAAGCCGACAGCGCTACGGAGAAATAGTATTTATAACTTTCCGACATATTCTTCAAACTCACGAAACTCATCTTCTTTCATGACACGTGGAATTTTTGCCTGGCCACCAAGCTTTTTGAACTCTTCACTCCATTTATAAAAATGCGCGGCCGGTACAACTTTCACCTTCACCCCTTTTAGTGCCTTGTTTCGTGCTACCTTATAATTCTTGTTGTTTTCACTAAGCTCTTCATCTATCACACGAGCAGCTTCATCTTCATTTAACTCTTTATCTGAGCCAATATACCAGCGCATATAAAATTCATCGTTATCAGCCACAGTAGCAACTGTAAACTCTTCAACCGTTGTGTCAAACTTCGAAGCGAATTTTTCAATCGCAAGATTCATTTTCTGAACAGACAACTGCTCACCCACCACATTCAAATAGTGTTTCGTTCTGCCACTGATCTTTATCTCAGAACGTGATTTGTCTGTAATGATTACTGTATCTCCGATCATATATCTCCACGCACCGGCAACAGTTGAGATCATCAATACATATTCAACATTTTCCCGGGCATCCTGTAATGTCAGCGCTTTTATACCCTGCTTTACCATTCCTTCTTCATCAATATTTTCAGGATTAAAGGGAACAAACTCGAAAAAGATGCCGTTGTTAACAATCAGCGTCATTGAGTCTGTATCCGGTCGTTTCTGTGTAGCCAGGTATCCTTCAGAAGCAAGGTAAGTGTCGATATAAATCAAGGGTCTTGCAAAAAGTTTCTCAAGACTCTTACGGTATGGCTCAAACGCTACCCCACCAGAAGTGTATACATTGAGGTTCGGCCAGATATCATGGATCGTTTTAAGATTATTTACTTTGATGATCTCTTTTAACATCAACTCAACCCATGAAGGAATTCCCGATATACTACCAATATCCCACTGTGGCGCTTCTGCTGCAATCCTTGCAACACGCTCATCCCAATCCCTTATGGATGAAATCTCAAGACCCGGTTTGTAAAATGCTTTGAACCATGTTGGAATATTTGAAGCACTGATACCGCTGATCTCTCCTTCTTCATGATCTTCCTCTGGTGAAAGACCTGTAGTGCTGCCAAGCATCATGATCTGCTTTTCAAAGAAGTCACCGGGCAATTCGAAATTCTTTAGACTCATCACCTGTTGAATTCCAGCCTTCCTGATAGCATTGATCATATCATCAGGAACAGGAATGTATTTTTTATTGCTCGTGGTTCCACTACTCAGGGCAAAATATTTCTGACCACCGGGCCAGGTTACATTCTGATGACCCGCAACCAGATATTTCCACCACTCATTATAAATCTTATCATAGTCATGAAATGGAACCGTATCCTGAAATGCTTTCACAACATCAGGCGCTTCCAGGATTTTTGTAAATCCATATTTTTTACCAAAAGCTGTTAATCTGGCTTTTTTTAAAAGTTGCTTCAGCACAGCCTTTTGTGCACGAACCGGGTTAGGTTCAGGACTTATGTAACCTGTAAAATCGATTGCTTTTTTTATAACTTCCCCGATCAGCGCCATTTTTAGAATTTACCGTCAACTTTGCAAATTTTATGCCCCGGTATCCAGTTGAATCCCACACCCTGTTTGGCTTTCATGAATTCCTGTTGTTAAAATAATGTTTAGATAACATGTATCCGCAAATGATGTCTAATTTTGAGGCAGATGAACTTTATGAATACTAAAACAGCATTGTCGCTGATCGTGGTTTTATCAATTTGCCTTCTCACCGCCTGCAAACCGGATCGTGTTGTGGGCATATACGGTGGAATGACAAGTACACAGAATGTGATCAGTGGAAATGCAGACAGAACGGATGTTGTGATCTATCTGAGAAAAGATGGAACATTTACTGACAGGCTCAGAGATACCGATTGGAAAAATGCAGTTAGAGGTAAATACACGGTTTCCGGTTCGACCATCAAACTTGTTTACAATGAAAAGAACAGGATTGAAGAATACACGCTCAATGCAAAAGGAAACCTGACCCAGGACTCCATTGAGTTTATCAAATTTGCTTCGGGCAACCTGGTTCCTGAAGGTACTTACAGATTCAGGGTTTCAGGTTCATCGCGCGGAAGCGGTCAGCACTATGTTGGAAGCAGCTCAGGCAATACCTATTACTTCGATGGTAAAAATAAGTTCACACTTGTCGACAAATCGGGCACTGCAAACAAAGCAAGATCAACCGGTGGAGGAAGTGGAAAGTATAAACTGGAAGATGGGATACTTACACTTAGCTTCTTAAATGGTCAGACAAGAACGCACAGCTTCTTTGCGAAAAAAGATCCCTCAACGAACAAGATAGTCGCAGCGATAGATGGAAGATTGTTTTTCTCCGATAGTCTCAATGCATCAACAGCAGATACCACAAATGCGGCGTTTACAGACAGTATGCAAAATACCATCATTCCTACTGCCTCAAGGATCTATGAAAGCCTGAGAACAACATATGGTGGTGGCGCGATCGATAGCATACATACGATCTATTCAGAAGCAACTTCGATCGGATTACAGATAAGATCATATAATGATGTGACCGGGAACAGATCCCGTCATGAAATTTACCAGGACAAACAATTGATTGCCGTTGAACAGTTTAATGGTGAATCAGGCTGGCAATGGATGAAAGGCAAAATAACCTTGCTGGAACCTGAGCGGATCGACGAACTTATTCATACAAAGTATATCGGCATTCTCGGTTTACAGAGTTCCAGGAAAGAACATTTCCTTGCAGGTTCGGTAGAAGCCGCATCACATGGGTTCAATATTACTTTTAAAGTGAACGACCAGCAGATCATTTACATAGTCGATAAAAAGCTGCAGTTATTGGGAGATGCTTATCGCATAGGACAGATAGAGCAGGCAAATGAATACCGCAACTTCAGGAAAACTTCGGGTATTACTTTCCCCTTTATTGAAGAGAATTATCGCGAGGATCAGAAGAACGTGGTGAATTATTCAAAAATTATTGTCAATGAGACGCTGAAAACTGATTGGGAAAAGCCTTAGCATAACTGATAAGGTTTGGCCGTAATATTGCTCAGGCATTTCAATTCTATTGATAATTTAACCCTTTAGCATGTTCGTCGCCCCTCAAAAGTCATGGCCATTCTACGCCAAACTCGCATTGGTCCTGTTCAGTCTTATCGCACTTTGTTATGCCGCCGTTGTATTAAAAGAAGTGCTTTCACCTTTGCTTTTTTCCCTTCTTTTTTCGATAGTTCTTTTGCCAGTTACCGGTTTTTTCGAGCGAAAGCTGAAACTTCCCGGCGGTCTTGCAGCCGGGCTGTCAGTCACATTGCTGCTCGCAGTGTTGGTACTGGTTTTCTACATACTGGGTTCACAGATGAAGGAGCTTGCAAAGGATTGGCCCTTGTTCGAACAACAGATCAATGCTTCCCTGACGAATTTCCAGCAATGGGTCGAAAAGACTTTGGACGTAAATATTAAAGAACAACGTGCTTATGTTGACAAAGCAACATCCGAGGTAATATCTTCCAGCACTTCAGTTATCGGAGCCACGGTGGTATCGGTTTCCTCAATACTGTTGTTTGTGGTTTTCGCCATGATCTACACTTTTTTCCTGTTATTATATCGCCGACTGATACTGAAATTTTTGATTGCAGTGTTTAAAGAAGAAAATTCTGTAACAGTTTATGATGTTGTCGAACAGGTTCAGTATATAGTAAGGAAATATATCCTGGGACTTGTATTCGAAATGCTGATAGTTGCTGCTGCCTTTTGTATTGTATTCCTTCTGCTCGGTATCAAGTATGCAATACTGCTGGGACTTATCGCAGGAATTTTCAATCTCATTCCATACATAGGGATTTTTACATCGATGGCGCTAAGTGTCTTTATCACTTTTGCTACAGGGGCAGAAGCTTCAACCGTTTTGTTTGTTGTAATAACATATATCGGGATCCATCTTGTGGACAGCAATCTTTTGTTGCCACTTATTGTCGGTTCGAAAGTCCGGATCAATGCACTTGTGACCGTTCTTGGTGTAGTGCTTGGAGAAATGATTTGGGGAATTTCAGGAATGTTCCTTTCGATACCGGTTATTGCTATCAGCAAGATCATCTTTGACAGGGTGGATTCATTAAAACCCTGGGGTATGTTGCTTGGGGAAGAAAGTGAAAATAAACCCAAGAGTAAAAAGAAGATCATTGCCGAAGCTGAAGTTAAAAAGCCTGATTAGTACAGATCGGGCGGCTCCCCAAACGCGAGCCGCCTGATCTAATTCAGATATTTCTCCAGGAATACTTTCGCCTCACCCGGATGCGGCGCCGCTGTTGTAATTAACACGCCATCCTTACCGATCAATGCATATCGCGGGAAGCCCTGGCTCACGCCAAAGTGTTCATCAAAATATGCTTCATCAATTTTATCTGCCTTTACATGAGTGCCTTTAATCGAATATTGTTTAACCGCTTTCTTCCACTTATCTGCATCATCATAAAAATCTATAAATAAAAATACCACCGGCTTGTCTTTCAAATGCTCCTGTAATTTCATTGAGTTTGGCATCTGCGAAATGCAGGCCTTGCACCATGAACCCCAGAAATCGATATATACAAGCTTCCCTTTAAAATCAGAAACGTGGACAATGTTACCGGTAAGATCTTTCAGTCTGAACAAAGGTTTAGACTTCAAATTTTTGTTTTTCGCGTTCCATTTCTCCGCTACAAAATCTGACAGTCTTGTACCTGGATAATCCCGCAAATATGCTTCTACAGCGGCTCTTGTCAATCCTGGGTAGTCAAAATACTTTATAACAAAATCGATCTTGATTGCTTTTTGCTTTGCAAGTGTTTTTGGATGATCTTTTAATACTGAATCCATAAGAACCATTTCAGAAGCAGCAAGCGCCTCATACTCAGATGCATTCATATTATTTTTCTTCAAAGCCAGGTATGCGATATAGTCGCGCAGCGCATTGTGATACATATCGCTTCCATTATCATCTGGCAACAATTCAAACTTCTTCCAGAAATCATAATAACCAGCAGGTACCGATTGATAAGTCAGGCTCTTGTCACCATAAATAAATCGCATCGGGTACTGGCTTTTGCTAAAACAATTGAACCCCTCTATCTCTCCCCTGCAATAATTCCTGAATGCGTCCGGGATCTGATAAGGATCAGAAGCTTTCAGATCGAACATCATATTGAACAGTACTCTTCGTGCTGTGGTAATGCTGTCATAATACCTTGTAAATTCTGCGGGTTGAAAACCTGCATTGAAATCCCGCGAAGGATTGAATGGAGTCATCAATCCCGACTTAAACAAAAATTCATTTTCCCTGGCCATCGCTCCTTTAAATGCAAATCCGGCTTTGCTTACATCAAGCTCCGATTGTTTACCGGGTTGAACCCAGATTCGATAAAATACCTGACCTGTAAACAGTAGTATTGGACTCGCTTGATTAAGTTTAAAGTTGATCTTTGCACTACCCTTCTCATTAAAACTTCCACTTGCAACCACCTCACCCTGCCATTGATTTTCCAGCGCCTGATTTGTAACCAGTCTGTATTTTTCACCTGCGTTAGATGGCATACTCAATACAAGCAGGTTTTCATCCTGGGCGATTGCCCTGGTAAGTAATAAGATCACCAGTACTATCAACATTAAGATTGAGCGGTTAAAATATGCAAACATTTCAGATGTATTATTTAGTTGAATTGCTAATCTACGAATTAATTCGTACCATTCTTAACTTTTCCGCCTTTTGATACTAAGCACTGGCTTTAAACAAATTGCGTAACTTTAAATAAAAATTTGTCATGGCTGAAAATCATCCAAAAGAGCATAAGTTAAAGGGAGGCGCTAATGTTAAGTTTACAGATGTGGTGTATACGATCAAGGGATTATCACACAATGATGATGGGGTTCCTGTTGTTTGGGTAAGAAATCCGGAAACCGGTGAAGAGTTTGAAGTGCCTGAGACTGCTGTTCAGGAGGTGAAGTAATTGAAAGATAAGATCAGCGTTCGCCTTCATTGAGGGCGGACGCATAACGATCGGTCAGTACGAGCCAATAGCTGATAGCTCCGAATGCCACTGATCCTATCACTATCGAAACCACTCCGTCTACAAGGTAGTGGCTCATCAACGCTCCAAGGCCTGAGCCAACAAAAAAGAAGAAAGTGCCATAGACTGCAGCAGCAATACCTGCTGTGTCTCCCATTGGTTCCAACGCTATGGAGCTGCTGTTTGGTTCGATAGCGAGATTGAGTGCCATCAGTAAACATATACCTCCAAAAAACACTGGCATTGGTGGAGGGTCGCCCATCATGAGCGTTGAAACCAGTAGAACCAACCCGACGATCAGGTAAGCAAGCAGCGACCATTTTACAGTTTTGCGGGCACCAAATTTTTTCGCAAGTTTTGAATTCATCAGCGAACAGAATGACATTACAGCACCGATACCCGCGAAGATCCATGAGAAAAGATCCGGCCTCTTGTAAATCTCCCCTACAATTCTCTCTGAGCTGGCTACCCAGCTGCTTAATACAGAAAACAGCAATGTGGTAATAAGCGTGTAACGGGCAAAGATTTTGTTCGTTGAAACATGTTTGATATTGCTCCAAAAACTTCCCCAATTGATCTTAGCTCTCTTGTCTTTCGGAAGTGATTCTTCAAGTCTGAACGACCAAACGAAAACAATAGCAGCGAATAATGGCGGGGTTAGAAATACAACCTGCCATGAAGCAATATTGAGTATCGCGATTCCAAGAAAAGGTGCAAACACTGGTGTAAACAAAAAGATTGTCAGTATCAGGGACATGACCCTCGCCATCTCATCTCCTTTAAAGCGGTCCCTCACACCAGCGATCGTCGTCATAAAAACTGCAGAAGATCCGACACCGGCAAAAAATCTTGCAACATACATCAGAGATAAAGTAGGTGCAAAGGTTGCTGCGACACCCGCAGCGATATAAAGCGGGAAGCCAATACGAAGGATCGCTAATCTCCCGTATCGGTCGGCCATCGCACCAAAGATGATCTGTGCGACCTGCCCCATAAAAAAGAATACTATGATCTGGGCAGTTGCGGTAGACTTTTCTGGTAAACCAAAGTGTTCCCTCAGTTCACCGAACACCGGCAACATAATATCAATGCCCAAGGCAGTAAGCATCATAGTGCAAGCGGAGAGTGCGATAAATTCGCCGGTTTTCATCTTCATATGTAAAATCAGAGTGGCAAATGTAAATGTTAATCGGGTTGTGAAGGAGTGCAAATTGGACGAATTGCGGGCTGAAATGGACAGATCCGGCCGCGTCGTTGAAAATAGTTTTTTACATTTGAAACAACCCTTTACTATGAAACATAACATCTTCAGTAATGCTGAATTGTCGGAAGAACAATTGGCCGTTGTAGAGAACCGGTTAAAATATATACATGTTGGCAAAGGCGAATTGTTGCTTCGCGAAAATCAGCCCGTTCCTAACCAGTATTATGTTATTAAGGGATGCCTGAGAACTTATCACATCGATAACACCGGCAAAGAACATACGATACAGTTTGCCGTTAATGATTGGTGGATCAGCGACTATACCGCGTTTTTTACAGGAGGTCTTTCAAGCCTGAATATAGAATGCATTCAGGATGCAGAACTTGTTGTGCTTTCCCGCGAATCGATGGAAAAACTGTACACCGGTGTTCCGGGTATTGAAACTGATTTTCGGATCAAAATGGAAAGATTCTTTGCAAGCTTTCAGAAACGCATTCTTTCAAATTTGTCGGCAACTGCCAAAGAGAGATATCTTGGTTTTATAGAAACCTATCCTAATATTGAAGCATTGGTAAAGAACTATCATATCGCTTCTTATCTCGGCATTACAACAGAAAGCCTGAGTCGTATCCGCAAAGAACTCGCCCGCTAAAATTTCACTTTCCCTTTTTCTTACCATAGATCAATTTTTAGGTTTGATGACCTATCGAAATTTGAGTCATCAAACAACAAATAAAAATTGAATCATGAAAAAAGAAGTTATAGTCAAATGGAAGATCAGGGAATCAGAGACCGCTGCTGTTCTGCAATTACTTCCCGGTCTTGTAGAGGCCACCAGGAATGAAAAGGGAAATCTTTTTTATCACATCTTCCAATCGGAAACGCTTCCCAACGAACTGATTCTACATGAAGCATACGAATCAGAAGAAGCCATGGCGCTTCACCGTGCAACCTCTCACTACCAGGATATCGTTGCAACCCGCATTGTTCCGGTACTGGAAGAACGTGCGATTCATTTAGTTAATCAAATTTTTTAAAGAATAAAACCCAAAATCATGTCACACAAAATTTTAATCATCGTTTCCACCGCTCAAGAAATCGGGCCAAACAAAAGAAAAACAGGCGTATTCCTCGCCGAAGTTGCACATCCATATAATGAATTTGAATCCGCAGGCTACCAGATCGATTTTGCAAAACTCGATGATGAGATTCCCGGCCTCGACGGACTTGCCCAGAAAGATGATGGTGGCGATAAATTCCTCAAAGGCAAAGGTTGGTCAGATATGCAAAAAGCGAAATTGCTCACTGAATTCAATGTTGCTGATTACGACGCGATCTTTGTTCCCGGAGGACTCGCACCGATGGTCGATATGCCGGAAAACCCGTTGCTCAAACAAGTGATCCGCGAAAGTTACGAACGCGATGCAGTTATTGGTGCCGTTTGTCATGGTCCCGTATCCCTGCTCAATGTAAAACTGAGCAATGGTAAACTGATCGTTGACGGAAAGAACATTGCATCCTTCACAAATGAAGAAGAAGAAAACTATGCAAAACAAGATGTTCCTTTTGAATTACAGACAGCGCTTGAACAACAGGGTGCGATCTTTCATGCAGCAGAACCATGGTCAGCAAACAGCATCGCCGATGGCAACCTTGTCACTGGTCAGAACCCTGCTTCCGCTCAGGGTGTTGCTCAAAAAATGATACGTCTTATTGAAAAATGATCAATCCTGTTTGAAACGACCGGCCGGTCATCACCTGTTTCTTAAAACACAAACAGCTTACCGTTTTTCTTCAAAGCTTTCTTTATTGCGGCGCGCGCTGATTTTTCTATTTCCGGATGTCGTCCATCCAATGCACCAACCCTGGCTGCAAAAGCGAAATCATAAGGCTTCTCATTTGGTCTGAGTGCGAAGTTTTCTATATCTGCTTTCAAAAACTCCAGTTGCCCGTTTTCGATCTGTGCTTTTGAACCTTTTACTGCCTGTTCTATCGCTTTTGTTGAACGATCAATCGCAAGTACTTTACCGTTACCGATACGCGACGCGATTTCGCGTGCTGCGACGCCGGGTCCGCAACCTATTTCTAATACCCGTGATCCTTGTTTCAGAGGTAGTTTGTCAACAACTTCAAGTAATCGTTTTGAAATTTTCACTGGCATATTTCATTTAGACTAACTACTTAAATTTATTTATCAAACATATGCCAGGTTGAAAACTGTCAGCAATTTTTATCGGTGTTGTTTTTCCTGCTGATCACGAAGGAGGGTCGATATCCGGAAGTAATCTTAAAATTTCAGCAACCAATGATCCTGGGGGACAATCAGGCGCCATCATTTCTGTGGTTTCAAAATAGCGAACTGCTTAGTTTTTGTATCGATGATCAGATCGTAACCAAGGAACAACTTGTTACCGGTCATTCCACCGATCCCCATTCGCTGCATCTGTTGCACCTGTGCTTCGTTTGCATTCTCGATATAGCTGATCCGCCTGATTGGGATCGAACACCCTGCAATCTCAATCCCGGCATCAGAAACGCTCATGTTTGCGGTAAGATATTCATCCCATGACCACATCCGGCTTTTTATCACAGCACCATCTTTCCGTTTGAGTAATTCGAATGTGATTTTATCAGTGAGCAATTCGAACATACTTGAGCCGGTGTCAAAATAAAGTATGGTTCGTTTTTGAGCTAATATTGCGGGAAAGAGAATCCGGCCGCCTGCATAAATAAAGTTCTTAAACTGCCCTGGATATGCTGAAGTATCGATCCGATCTGATAACACAAGGAGTTGATGCTGGTAAGCAATCTTCACCACCTTTCCATCAAACAGGTCAACTCCCAGTGTACCTATTATTTCGGGGATGGAATCATTCATCCAGTCTATATTATTGCCTTCGGTTGGTCTGATCCTGATTTCGAAAACTCTTCCTGTAGCTCCCTGAAACTGTAAGTCAAAATTCCTAACGGTAGTATCGTTATCAGAAGCCGAATGGATTGAATGCGGATATCTGTCACGGATTTCCTTCAGCTTATTCCTGTAAAACATTGAATAAGGTGATCCTGTGTCAAATTGCATGTAGAATTGTTTCGGGCAACCGGGAACTTTGACCGGAACGAGGATTGACACATGCGGCTCCCATCCATCCGCCAGAGAATCGCCCTGCCAGGTAAATTGAATTGAAACCGAAGTATCCGGAAAACTGATTTTACTATCCGAAATTCCTCCTCGCGACTGCGCTGAAAGTGTGAGCATCTGAATTTTAAGAAAGCAAATAAACGCGATACCAAACCTGAAAAACGGCCAGAGGTAATTGATCAGGTATTTCGGATCGGACTTTGCGGCAACGATCAGATTATAAGTAAGTGTCAGAAGCATCAGTGACCATAATCCAACCTTCCAATACATTTGAACCGTGATGAGTTTCCGGGCCTGTGCCTTAACGACCGGATTGGTCTGCCATGATTTCCTGAGCCGGTAATTAAGATAGATAAAGTGACCAAACGGCAAAATGAGATAGCTGAAGCAGGAAAGACAAAACATATAAAGGAAGTGTCGGCTATCATCTAACAATTCGTTATCAGACGGTTTGATTTTCGTGGTTTCAACCTGCGTTACCTGAAGGTCTGCAAAGCTCAATCCCAGAGACTCAG
>JBEVNF010000562.1:0-3056 GCA_040508255.1 Flavitalea sp. | reverse complement strand
ACAATACAAATAATCTGTCTTCGGGAGCAGGTTTGGACAACATTACATTATTGTAGATGCGAAGATTCCTGTCTATCCACCAGGTTGCAAGAAAATCAGGACCATAATTCCCCAGTGTATTAAAATATCCGCTCAGATAAGCCCCATGGTTCAATCGAAGACTTTCCGTTTCATTCATATACTTAAAGGCATCTATCAGCGGAGCTTTTGCACAAACAGAATCAACATACTCATAATATTTCGTGTATGTTTTTCCGAGCAATTGTGCGTGCCCCTTATCTGCGATACTATCACTGCCAAGTAATTTATTCAGTAGTAAACTATCAGCATCATTCCATTCTGTTATAAGATTACCTGCATCAACAGCATAAACTTTTGATAGCTTTAGCTCTCTTGCGAGTCTGAAACCAATCTGGACTCTTTCGTTGGGCTGAGATTTTAAGGTTGCATCATTACAAGCTGCGTAACAACTGTCCAGCCAATGCTGATCCTTTGCTTCAAGATAGATTCTTGTAGGCTTGTAAATACGAACCACATCCAATACGCGTTGCAGCTCTTTTTGTGATTGCAAAGAGAGGATATCCCTTTGGTTGTTTTTAGTAGTTTTGTGTACGTCAAGATTCTGATAGGCAAAATGAAAAGTACCAAGCAACATGATCTTTGTTGGCTTCACACCTGCGTCTGCGAAAAATGATCTTACACTTTTGAATTTAGTTTGTTTTTGCGCGCTGGCCTGGAAGCATATTGTAATCAGAAAAAAGACTGAAATTATTTTTGACACTGCAAGTATTTTATACCTGCAATGTAAGATTAATTACTCCGATCGATTTTATACATTCTTCCACCATCTGTCACTGCATAGATGGCGCCATCAGTGCCTTGAGTCAGATCGCGGAATCTTTGTCCCTCACTCGCAAGCAATCGTTCTTCACCGGTTACTTTATTATTGTCAATCACCAGGCGGGCGATATGTGTCGCGGAAAGCGACGTTACAAAAAGATTATTTTGCCATTCAGCCACCCTGTTACCCCTGTAGAACATGATCCCGCTTGGAGAAATCACCGGATCCCAGTAATAAACAGGCTGTTCCATTCCACTTCGTTGTTGTATTGCTTCACCGATGGGCTCTCCACCATATTCTATTCCGTATGTAATTGTGGGCCATCCATAATTGGCGCCTGCCATAACACGATTGATCTCATCGCCGCCCCGCGGACCATGCTCACTTTGCCAGAGATCACCTGTTACGGGATGCAGCGCAATTCCCTGCGGGTTTCTATGACCAATACTATACAATTCAGGCCTGGCACCACCCGCGCTGAAGGTTGGGTTCTGCGGGGCAGCTGTACCGTTTGTTGTTATCCTTACTATTTTGCCCAGCGCTGTTGATACATCCTGCGCAAGCGGCCTTGTTGATAAATTGGATCTCTCTCCTGTACTCACGATCAGGTTTCCGGTTGCATCAAACAAAATGCGTCCTCCATAATGCAGCGTACTGTTTGCATACGGCAGTGCACGATATATTACTGTTGAATTTTCAAATGTACTTTCATCATCAGACAAACGTCCTTTGGCAACAGCTGTAACTGTACCCCCGGAGCCGTTCTCAGAGAATACCCAATAAACCATCCTGGACGTGGCAAATGCAGGATCAATACATAGTCCAAGCAAACCACCCTGTCCCGCAGAATTCACTGCAGGAATTCCCGTGATGGCACCACTTACTGCACCGGTGGTGGAAACAATACGCATACTTCCACCCTTCTCCGTTACAAGCAATCTGCCATCAGGAATTGCAGCAATACCCCATGGAGTAACAAGGGTTGATGTAACAATCGAAGTTGTTATTCCTGCAGAGGTTGTTACTCCATTTATCCTTGTCTGGCCCGAAAATGCGGGCTGATAATTTGTATTGGCTGCGCCGGTTTCAACGGGGGTTCCGGTTGTAGGGCTTTCAGGAATCTCCCCTGTTTCATCAATGTTCCTTGAACATGCAGACAAAAGGATAGTTATAAGAAGCAAAGGGGCGAATTTTTGCACTGGCATATCGATGAATTTTAGTATAATTTTTGAGGTGACAAATAACAATTGTGATGCTATTCATCGGTTACTTGTTATTGGATTCCCGACTGCAGTACGAAGTTTTGGTATGATTGTTCTATAGTATATACGTGTCAGATCAGAAACGGTTGGTCACCATTCAAATCAACAAAATATTCACTCATCTGATGTTATGAAAAATACTAATCAACAGTGCAAATATCACACCGTTGGTCTAAGAGCAACTGATGACGACTGTTGATCGCGTAACTCATTTCAGGAAAAACTAACTTCTGACGCGGTTAGAGGATGTAAAAAGTTTCATTGGTGGCTGTCTTTGCAGGAACAACTTGTTCACCTATCATTTCCGCAAGATTTCTTTCAATGGTGTTAGAAATGGTAGTCATTGCCGTATCATTGGGTTTATTCTCAAACGGATCCTGCATAAGAATAGCTGTTTGCTCAATTGCAATGAATAACGAAGGAACAAAGAACACAAGCGCTACTTCCACAATCGCATGATTATCTTCCAGTCCAAAAGGAAGTATAGTCATCAGAGCATAGATCAGAAAGTGAATAAGTACACTATAGGATCTCGGGAAGACTGTCGTTTTGATGCGTTCGCATTTTCCCATTGAATCGGTCAGCCTTTGAAGTGTATTGTCAATCTGAACCTGCTTATTTGCGTTCAGTTGCGAATCACTACATATTTCCGCAAGCTGATATGCATGATGATTCAATAATATGTTCGGAAGATTCTGACCATGAACCTTATTGGCTTCGCAATACGTTTGAGTTTTTTCCGAAAAAGGCAAACGCCTCAAACTCTCTGCCAGTGCATAGCACCAGATTGATTGTCTTTCCGCAAACTGTCTTAGTACAGCTTCTTTGTTTTCATCGTTCGGAAGAAATTCAATCAGTTGCCTGATAAGCGTCCGGCTGTCATTAACAATTGCACCCCATACCGTTCTTGCTTCCCACCAGCGTTCATAAGACTGCGAGGTTCTGAATGCAAG
>JBEVNF010000559.1:0-3942 GCA_040508255.1 Flavitalea sp. | reverse complement strand
GGTGTTCCGCGTTACCTTGTTTGTAATGCAGATGAATCTGAACCGGGTACTTTCAAGGATCGTTACCTGATGGAGTTTATCCCTCACCTGCTTATTGAAGGTCTGATCATCGCAAGCTGGGCACTCGGTTCTGAAAGAACTTATATTTATATCCGTGGTGAGTATGCCTGGATCCCTGATATTCTTGAAGAAGCGATCCGTGAAGCAAATGAGAACGGCTGGCTCGGTACAAATATAAAAGGCACCGGTTTCAATTGCCAGATCTATGTACAACGCGGTGCTGGCGCATATATCTGTGGTGAAGAAACCGCATTGATAGAATCGCTCGAAGGTAAACGTGGTAACCCGCGTATCAAGCCACCATTCCCTGCGGTGAAAGGTTTATATGATTGCCCGACTGTTGTAAACAACGTTGAAACACTTGCGGCAGTAGTTCCTATTATGAACATAGGTGCTGAAGAATATGCGAAGATCGGTATGGGTAAATCAACCGGTACCAAGCTTATCTCTGCCTGTGGCAATATCAACAAGCCAGGTGTATATGAGATCGATATGACGATCTCTGTTGAAGAATTTATTTACTCTGATGAATATTGTGGCGGTATACCAGATGGTAAACGCCTGAAGGCCTGTATACCGGGCGGATCTTCCGTTCCTATCGTTCCTGCTAACCTGTTGTTCAAAACTGCAAAGGGTGAAACCAGGATGATGAACTATGAAAGTCTTGCTGATGGCGGTTTTGCAACCGGCACCATGATGGGTTCAGGAGGTTTTATTGTACTTGATGAAGATCAGTGTGTGGTTCGTCATACGTTAACACTCGCGCGCTTTTATCGTCATGAAAGCTGTGGTCAGTGTTCACCATGCCGTGAAGGAACAGGATGGATGGAAAAGATCCTGAAGAATATAGAGTACGGCAAAGGAAAGAAAAGTGATATCGATCTGCTCTGGGATATCCAGCGCAGGATCGAAGGAAATACAATTTGCCCGCTGGGTGATGCGGCTGCATGGCCAATTGCCGCAGCGATCAGGCACTTCAGGGATGAGTTTGAATGGCATGTGGAGAATCCTGAAGAAAGCCAGTTAAGGAATTTCGGTTTGGCGCATTATGCTGATCCGAGACCGGAGGCGGTTCCTGCTTAATAGCATGAACGGAGAGTAAAATGAGGTGAGAAACCACCCCTGCCCCTCCTTAAAAAGGAGGGGAGAAAAAAAATGAAACTATGGCAGAAGAAAAAAAACTTATCAAAGTCACCATCGACAACATTACCATTGAGGTTGAGCCGGGTACAAGCATATTGAACGCGGCGCGCCAGATCGGCGGCGATGTGGCACCACCCGCAATGTGTTATTACAGCAAACTGAAGGGTAGTGGTGGTAAATGCCGAACCTGTCTTGTTGAAGTTGCGGCAGGTTCAACAGCCGATCCGCGACCAATGCCAAAGCTTGTTGCAAGCTGTCGTACCAATGTGATGGATGGGATGATCGTAAAGAATATTACCAGCGAAAAGGTTGTGGATGCAAGAAACGGTGTTGTTGAGTTCCTGCTCATCAACCATCCGCTCGATTGTCCTATCTGCGACCAGGCCGGTGAGTGTCATCTGCAGGATCTGAGCTATGATCATGGTAAGGAAGGAACCCGGTATGAGTTCCCGCGCCGCACATTCGAAAAACACGATCTCGGTCCTTATATTCAATTACACATGACCCGTTGCATTCTTTGCTACCGTTGTGTGTATGTTGCTGATCAGCTTACTGATACAAGGGCACACGGTATCCTTGATCGCGGTGATCATGCACAGATCGCAACTTATATCGAGAAAGCACTTGATCATGATTTTATCGGTAACGTTATCGACGTTTGCCCGGTAGGAGCATTGACAGATAAAACTTTCCGCTTCAAGAACCGTGTATGGTTCCTCAAACCGGTAGAAGCTCATTGCAGTTGCACAAAGTGTAAAGGCAAGGCTACACTCTGGTATCGTGGTGATGAAGTTTTTCGTGTAACAGCACGTAAAGATCAGTGGGGTGAAGTGGAAGACTGGATCTGTAATGAATGTCGTTTCGAACGTAAAAAAACAAGTGACTGGGTTATTGAAGGCCCTACACGTGTGAGCCGTCAGTCTGTTATTTCACAGGGTCATTATGTGGGCATGAAGATGCCGGCAGAAACGGTCGAAAAAGTAATGGGAGGCAGATCACCAAGATTGTTAATGGATATACATACGGTGAGTGAGGTTAATAAGCCAGACAGGCATTTGTCTGAAATAAACGGGCCTTCTCATTCAGATGATTTTAAGAACTAAACAACCCCTCCTACGCTTCGCATCGGCGGTCGCGGCCGCAGGCTTTTAGGAAGGAGGGGAGGTTAATAAATGTAATATGCTTGTAATTGACTGGGGATTTTTGATTGAAAAACTGATACTGATCGTTTCGATCGTATCAATATCACTTGTGATCGCGATGTATGAAACTTACGCGGAACGCAAGGTTGCGGCCGTGATACAGGATCGTATCGGACCAAACCGTGCGGGTCCTTTTGGTATTCTTCAGCCGCTTGCAGATGGTCTCAAGTTATTCATGAAAGAGGAGATCATCCCTAATTCCTCCAACAAGGCATTGTTTATTCTCGGTCCTTCACTCGCAATGCTTACAGCAGTGATGACCTCTGCGATCGTTCCCTGGGGCGGTCCGATACATTTCACATTATTTGGTGCTGATCGTATGATCAATCTCCAGGTTGCTGATATCAATATCGGTGTACTTTACATCTTCGCAGTTGTGAGTATGGGTGTTTATGGTATTATGATCGGAGGATGGGCATCCAACAATAAGTTCTCTTTGATGGCATCGCTTCGTGGTGCATCCCAGGCGATCTCTTATGAGTTGCCGATGGGGCTATCGCTCATCGCATTACTGATGCTGACCGGTTCACTGAAACTCAGTGAGATAGTTGGTCAGCAGATGGATGGCTGGTATAACTTCTTCCTTCAGCCTATCGGATTTCTGATCTTCCTGGTTTGTGCGTTTGCAGAATGTAACCGTACTCCGTTTGATCTTCCGGAAGCAGAGAACGAGTTGAACATGGGTTATCACCAGGAGTACTCTTCGATGAAACTCGGGTTCTATCTGTTTGCTGAATACATCAACATGTTCATCAGCAGTGCGTTGATGGCAACATTGTTCTTTGGTGGATATGATATACCATTTGTGAATGATGCGAACCTGGTTAATAGCTGGGGGCAGAATATCACATCATTGATACAGGTTTTGAGTTTACTTGGTAAGACTTGTGGTTTTATCTTCTTATTCATGTGGGTACGCTGGACGATCCCGCGTTTCCGTTATGATCAGTTGATGAACCTTGGCTGGAAAACATTGATACCACTTGCGTTGGTGAATATGCTGATCACCGCTGTTGTAGTGCTGGTGAGATCGAACGCAGTTTAATAAAAACATTAAGACATTATGCAACCATTAACGGGCAGAGCAAAACAGGTCGACCGCAGACCGATGAATTTCGTGGAGCGGCTTTACCTCTGGAACATTGCCAAAGGCATGCTCATTACGTTCAAACATATATTCAAGAAGAAAGCGACCATAAGCTACCCTGAGCAAAAAAGAGAATTCAGCCCGGTATTCCGTGGTCTGCAAATTCTGAACAGGGATGAAGAAGGTCGCGAACGTTGTACAGCATGTGGCCTTTGCGCAGTCGCCTGTCCTGCTGAAGCTATCACTATGGAAGGTGCAGAACGTAAGAAAGGTGAAGAGCATTTGTATCGCGAAGAGAAGTACGCGGCAAAATACGAGATCAATATGCTGCGCTGTATCTTCTGCGGACTTTGTGAAGAAGCATGTCCGAAGGATGCGATCTATCTTAGCGAAACATTTGCACCTTCGAACTATCAGCGTAAAGGACTCATCTATGGTGAGCCTGATCTG
>JBEVNF010000554.1:0-5051 GCA_040508255.1 Flavitalea sp. | reverse complement strand
CCGAAGTTTGCTGAGGGAATTATCCTTGCTTAATAAACTATTCTGGAAATGCAGCGAATCCTCCTTCTTGTCGAAATTGTATTGCATCTCCTTTTGGATAAGCGCATTCTCACTCTCTTCACTGTTCATGCTGTCTTTGAGTGTGGAATATTCAACGTAAGTAGTGAATGCATTGTTGAATTTACCGGTGGCGCGGTAGACCTCAGAAAGATAATAAGTGGCATCTGTTTCAGCACCGAGGCTCCCTACTTTATGCGCAAGTTGTTTTGCTCTTTGAAGGTAATCAAGCGCAGGTGGATAATTTTTCTGCATAAAATAAACTACGCCGATTGATTTTAGGTTCACCGCTTCTCCGAATTCATCACCTACCTGCTTAGTGAGGGCGAGTGCTTTTTGAATATAATACAGGGCCGTGTCATATTGATTACCTGTAAAGCCGCTTTTTGCAAGATCTGCTGCAGAGATATGCGTATAATTAGTTCCGAGGCCGGAATAGATACTACTCATTTCATTTGGATCATCCTTGTGATACTGTTCGTATAATGGTAGTGCTCTTTTAAAATATTTCAATTCAGTGGCAAAGCTGTCGAGGGTTTCGTAAACATAGGCGATATTCAGCAACATAAAAGCCTGCTGCGGCTTATTGCCCATTTCTTCATGTATGGTCATTGCCTTTTCGAAGTAAAGGAATGCATCCTGCTTGTGATTCGACAGCGGCACATACATCGCGCCAATATTGTTATAGATGTCGGCGAGCTTTGCTTTGTTCCCGATGGCTTCATAGATCTTACCGGCTTTCTGAAAATCTTCGAGGGCTTTGGAAGATTGGTTCATGCGCATGTAGTTCACACCTCTCCTGTTAAAGGATTGCGCGAGCCTGTACTTATCATCAATTTTCAGGGAAATATTTATTGCTTTTTCGGCATAGCCTACACCCTCTTCCGGATTCGAATTCATGAGCGAAAAGGCGATCTGGTTCAGTAAGATCACCTTGTTAGTGTCTTCTTTCGTATAATCACGCTCTGCCTGCTTCAAAGAATCCAGCTCAGATTGTTGTGCCGTGGTGATTTTGAAACAAAGGCAAAAGAGGAAAAGTAATGCAGTATACCTTAAGATCATAGATTGAATTATCAGTAAATATATTGTAAAACAAAGGCTACATCGGTTGGCAACTTTGCGGAGAGCGCCTTTTTGATGATGAACATGCTGTGTTTTTGTGTGAGGGTGAATTTTCAACGCAAACGGTTTCAACCCTTACACACCCAAACACTCATTCTATCCCTGTGGAGTGTTGCTCACACATTCATCCGAAATCACTCTTTCCTGCCTGCCTAACTTCATTGGCGTATCATAAATACAAAAGATTTCATGAAAAATAATATAATTATCACACTATTGTTACCAGCGACATTATCAATTGTTTTAAGCTGCAACAAACCCTCAGATATTGATATGCCCACAGTCAGTGTAACACCTTGTGTGATCACCGGTGCGCCAAGTTATTTTGGAACCACGCAGACTTTCGAAGACGAACACTTCAGGTCAGGTAACACATATTGGTGGTCCCGACACGCTATACGGCTTCAGCTACGACGATAAAAAAAGGCTGATCCAGGTTGACTATTTTGCAAAGCTCCGCCCCTATAGTCCTTCATACAGTTATGAAAAGACCTATTATAAAACGATGTTGAAAATGACTTACGACGATAATGATAATGTCGTAAAAATGCAACAGATAGAAGTAGAGCGTGCAGGCAGCTATAATGTAAATATCCCTTCCGAAAGTTATTTTACATATGATGAGAAATTAAGGAACGACATGACTATCACATACGATGATAAACTTTCTCCATACAGCTCAGTACTGAAATACTGGAAGTTTGTACAGAATGATTGGGGACTTGCCACGAATTCAAGCTGGACGGCAATCCTTGCCTCATTAAGTAAAAACAATGCGCTGCATGTCACTTTTGCTACCCGGGAAAGCGGACCATCCTCTTATAGTTTTTCGAATACATACAACTACAATACTCAGGGATTTCCTGTGGATGGGTTTATATATAACTGTAAGTAATCAATTACAGCTTTATCATCTTCGTCAACACTTCTTTCTTATTGGTTTTTACTTTTAGAATGAAGGATCCGCTTATACTTTTTGTTAACCTGATGGCGTAACTATTTTGCCCTTGTAATACCCCCTGCTGAACAACCTGGCCGGATAGATTTATGATCTCATAAGATTTCAACGCATCTTTTGAATCTATGTAAATTGTTGATCCTTGTAAGGGATTGGGATAAACCCTTACAGTTCTGTCTGCATCCAGGTCATCAACGCCTGTAACGGTATTGGAGGCGATAGCTGAAGCATTCACAGCAACAACATACGACTGCTGAATGCCATCTGTAAAAGGAATCCGTATCAATGCAGATTTATCTCCAACAGAACCAGGCGTAAATCTTACAGTGAACTGCATCGACTCTGCAGGTTTCAATGAACTTACATTTGAAATAGGTCGGATTGAAAATTCTGAACTGTTCTGCCCGTAAACATTTGCTGTTGCAGGATCAAGTAAATCAATGGTTATATTACCTGTGTTGGTCAGGGTAATGATCTGGTCAATTGTATTTCCAACTTTTGCCTGCGCCATGGCAGTTGTGTCAAGAACATTTCTGATCACTTTGTCGTTCGCCTGCAGTTCGAGACCATTTTTTGTGATGATCGCGATATTTTGCATCTGCTCGTTTTCGAGACGGAATGCACGTTTGGGTTCACCGGCAACGATGATCTTATTGTTGCCATCAAAATTAATATGTTGAAGGCTGTATAACAGACTGACAGGCAAGAATGAATTATCGATCGTGAGATCCGGATTAAGACGCATTACAACATCGAGCGAATCGTACAGGCCAATGCGTGTGCAGGCTATCACAACTTTGTTGTTCGGCAATATTTCGAAATCGTTGATGAACAGATTTGACCGAAGATTCTGAAAAGCAATGTTGTCGAGGCTGCCATCGGGATTCAGTTTTATGATTGGCTGACTGATGACTGTCGGGCTGTTGTTGTTACGGAAGATAGTGCCGAGCCAGTAAATCGCCCCGTTTTCGCCCACACGTAATTTTTTTGTGACGTTGTAATCAAGTACCGGGGGATTGAACGCAGGATCCGGTTTGCCGGTAGCATCCAGCTTGTAGACACGCATCGGTTTGTCAAAATACATGGTTGTATGCATAGAACCTTCTCCATACAAAGTGTAGCCATCAGGAAGATGCACTATACTGGCCGGTGCCCGGCTGCCGAGACCGGCATTCGAAAATGAATGATCGGGTGAGCCGTTTGTGTTAAGTTTTATTAACCCGTCATGGGCAATGTTGTCAAACTTGCGGAAAGATCCGGCAACATAGATCTGTTGCGAAGGCGATATGTGCACATCGTACATAGAAGCATTTGACTCCGGACCCGCACCTGTATTGAACGTGGGATCAACAGTACCATTTTCGTTCAGGCGGCCGATATATTTCGCCGGTGATCCATTGAGTTCAGAAAAACTACCGGCAACAACAATTTTTCCGTTCTGCTGAATCGCTGCGCTGCCAACAAATGCATTTGCACCATAGGAATTGAATCCGGCATCATTTGTACCATCAGGATTCAGCCTGGTTATGAAATTGCGTTCGTTACCTGGTTCCTCGCCATACTGATTGAAATCACCAACAACGATGATCCTGTGCGAAGAATCGACTGCAGTTTCAACTACACGCCCTTTCCTGCTGAAAGGAAGCAAATGATCGGTATAAGGCTGAACCGAAGCATCGAATTTATTGAACACACCGACCTTTTGTCCGTTCACCTTTCCGTTGAATTGCCCAAGTGCAATGAATTCGCCATTAGCACAAGCGAACAAACCTACCGAACCATAATAAGCAGGATCCTGATCAGGTCCCACAGCCAAAGACGGGTTAGCCATCTTTCCATCCGGTTTCAGTTTTATAAACCATTTATATGCATTATTCGTGCGAAGGTTTCCTGAAATAATGATATTGCCATCCGTGAGTAGTTCTGCGTTATCGATCCAGTTCACCCAAACATTTTGATCGATCACAAACGATGGATCCATCGAACCATCCGGACGAAGTTTTATGAACTTGTTCACGGTGATCTCATTATAGAAATTAAAAGAGCCCGACACCAGCAATGAGAGATCAGGCATTACGACCACCTGCGACACAGTTGGTGATCCGTTATATGCCCGCAACCCGGTACCCTGAAGTGCAAAAGAAGAATCTACATCACCATTTGATTTTAGTTTTACCACAGGAGCCGAAGGATTGTTGTTCCAGCTGCTGAAATATCCAAACACAAGAACAGCAGCATTTGGCAGCACCCTGATACCTTTGATGTATTCGTTGGTCCAGTTCTGTTTAAATGTTGCATCAAAAGAACCGTCTTTATTGAGTCTGACAATGGAATAACCCGACGAGCGATCAGCCGTAAGTCCCCAGCCAGCTACTACCACCTTGCCATCCGGCAGAATTTGCATCGAGTTGATGCCATGCGTAAAAATGCCCGAACGTTGCGGCTGGAAAGTGGCATCAGGTGTTCCGTTTGCACTAAGCCGGATAAAGGGAAATGCGACTGTTTGTTTTTTGTATTGGGTAAAATTTCCTGCTATGATGATCGAGCCATCGGTACCCGCAGCAATCGCAGATATAGTATGACTCGTTCCGTTGTTAACACTGAACGTTGTATCGAGCTTTCCATCATTGTTGAACCTTAACAGGTTTCCTACTGCCTTGTTATCGTACCGGTGAAAGGTGCCGGAAACCAGGAATTTTCCATCAGGTTGTTTCGCAACGCAATCGATAAAATACGGATCGTTCGTGATGTGAAATCCTTTGGAAACGAAGTTGGAATTCTGGGCGGCTGTGCTTGTGGCAGAGAGCAGAGCAATGGCCAATACGGGTAGAAAATTTTTCAAGGCAGGATAAGGTTAGTTTTAGGTTTGTAAGAAACGAAGATTTTTTGGGGTTTGCAAGGATCTGAATTTTTG
>JBEVNF010000519.1:0-22781 GCA_040508255.1 Flavitalea sp. | reverse complement strand
GCTGCGATCTGGTTGGCAATGTTATCCGGTAAAAGCTGAATGATATCTGTCATTTTCTTACACTGAAACTGAACTTCAAAATCGATACTAAAGAAGTGAAATTTTACAACAAACGAGCGTCAAATTTAAACTTTTACTTCGAGCAAAGTGCGCTATTCTTCTTAATTTGTAAAAATTTCATCGTGAACATATGAAGAATTTTTTTTTGATCTTAGGGATGGCTGTTGCAACCCAGGGCTTTGCACAAAATGCAGCGCCTGCTTTGAGTCCCGCACAGCTGGCAGCAGAAAGATGGGCAGACAGTGTTTTTCAAACACTTGACAAGGATCAGAAGATTGCTCAGTTGATGGTTGTGAGAATGTCGGCGGTCAGTGGAAGCGGTGCAAACAGAAAGGTCACATTCTATGAAAAAGAAGTTCAGGAGGCTGTTCAGAAATATAATGTCGGTGGGATTTGTCTCTTCCAGGGCGGTCCTCTAAAACAGGCAGCACTCATCAATCAATATCAATCCATCGCGAAAACACCTATCCTGGTTTGTATCGATGGTGAAAACGGAGTCGGGATGCGTTTTGACAGCGTGGCCGGCCTTCCCCGACAAATGATGCTTGGCGCGGTTCAGGATCCCGATCTGATCTATCAATACGGAAAAGTGGTTGGAGAGCAGTGTCGTCGAATCGGAATCCAGGTAAATTATGCGCCCGTAGTTGATATCAATAATAATCCGGCAAATCCGGTCATTAATGATCGTTCTTTTGGTGAGGATAAATACCGCGTGAGCGATCTCGCTTTGCAATACATGAAGGGTATGCAGGATGCAGGTGTGATGGCCTGTGCAAAACACTTTCCGGGTCACGGTGATGTTTCGGTTGACTCTCATTACGATCTTCCTGTTATCAACAAAACACGCGAACAGCTTGATTCGCTTGAGTTGTATCCCTTCCGCCAGTTGTTCAGTGCAGGTGTGGGAAGCGTGATGGTTGCGCATTTATCCATTCCTGCCATCGACACCACTGCAAATCGTGCCACTTCAATTTCCTATAACAACGTTACAAAGTTGCTTCGTTCAGAGCTGAAGTATGATGGTCTCACTTTTACAGATGCCCTTGAAATGAAGGGTGTTGCGAAGTATTATCCTGATGGCGAAGCCTCTGTGCAATCGCTGATTGCGGGTAATGATATGCTTTGCCTGCCAGGTGAAGTTCCCGTTGCGATCGACAAGATCCGTGAGGCGATACGTAAAGATCAGCTTAGCTGGGACATGATCGATTATCATGTGAAACGTGTATTGCGTGCGAAGTATATGTACGGTCTCAGCCAGTTCAAACCTGTAAATCTGACCAATCTTACAGAAGATCTTAATGCTGGTATCGTGAAGATGAGAAAGCTGGTTGCTGAAAATGCAATCACTTTATTGAGAGCAAATGATTCATTGAGTTTCCCTCTGCATGAGGGAAAGAAAGTGGCTTTTCTTGGTGTAGGTCTTTCTGCTGATAATGAGTTCAGCTGTCAGCTCCGCAAGGATTACAATGCGAATGCATACTATTTCGATTATCGTATGGATTCAGCACAGGCAGATGCGACACTTGCTTTGCTGAAGAACCGTTATGATGTGGTGGTGGTTGGAATGCATAATCTTAATCGTTTCCCTGCAAACAATTTCGGTATCAGCAAACCCGCGCAATATCTTATAAAAAGTGTACAGGCTCAGCAAAAAACAGTGACAATGGTTTTTGGGAATCCTTATGCTGTTTCACAGGTTTGTGATGCGCCGGTTCTTGTTGCATGTTATGAAGATGATTCGATCACTCATAAAAAAGCGGCTGATCTTTTATATGGCAGATTTGCTGCGAAAGGAAAGTTACCTGTTACAGTTTGTGGTCCTTTCACATACGGTTATGGTCTTACAGAAAATCGAATGCTTCGTACTGTAAAACCTGAAACTGTTGGTTTTAAACCTGGAGCGCTAAAAGGAATTGATTCAATAGTGAATGATGCGATCCGCCAGCAGGCAATACCCGGCGCGGTTGTGCTTGTTGCAAAGGATGGCAAGATCGCGTATGAAAAAGCATTCGGTTATCTTGGATATGATAGTACTGAAGAAGTTTATCCGCAGACGTTATATGATCTTGCTTCTGTCACAAAGGTGATGGCCACAACTGTATCTGTAATGAAGTTGTATGACGAAGGACGAATCAAATTGAATAAAACGCTTGCTGACTATTTGCCCTGGGTGAAAGGGTCAAACAAACAGAACCTCACAGTAAAAGATGTGTTGCTGCACCAGGCTGGTTTGAAAGCCTTTATCCCATTTTATCGTGAAACTATCGATGTGATGCCGGATGGCATGCCGAAAGTTTCTGTTTATGTTCCCAAATCAGATTCGTTGCATAGTACGCGTGTTGCTGCAAATATGTTTTTGCGTGATGACTGGATAGATACGATCTATAACCGCATTCTTGTAAGTGAGGTTGCCGGCAAAGGCAAGTATGTTTATAGCGATAACGATTTTATTTTTCTTGGAAAGATCGTTGAAGCTGTTGCGGGAATGCCGCTTGATCAGTATGTAAAGAAAGAGTTTTATGATAAGCTTGATATGAAAACAACCGGGTTTAAACCGTTGAATCGTTTTTCAATCAACAATATCGCGCCTACTGAAAATGATCAGTTGTTCCGTAAACAACAGATCCAGGGGGATGTACATGATCCGGGTGCCGCCATGTTTGGTGGCGTAGCTGGTCATGCGGGCTTATTCAGTGATGCTTATGATCTCGCGATCCTGTCACAGGTGTTGTTGAATGATGGAGCGTATAATGGCATTCGTTTTTTTAAAAGTGAAACCGTAAAGTTGTTTACGGGTTATCAGAGTTCGATCAGTCGCAGAGGTTATGGTTTTGATAAGCCGGAAAAAGATAATGCTACGAGGAAAGAGCCTTATCCGGCTTCGATGGTTTCGTTGGAGACATATGGACATACCGGGTTTACGGGTACCTGTTTTTGGATTGATCCGAAGAACAAACTGACATATATTTTTCTTTCAAACCGGGTGATCAGTCCGGATCCAAACAAGTTCGGGAGGATGAATGTGAGGCCGAAGGTGCAGGATGTGATTTATAGGGCTTTAGCCCCCCGATAAGTGGAAGGAGTCAGCTCAGTTACGAAATCCGATAATCTACTTCCCAATCCCCCACTTTATCTTAATTTTGCGGCTTATTTACAGATTGAAATGAGCAGCAAAGAAGAAGTTCTCCACGAGGTAATTATAAAATTTGCAGGTGACTCCGGCGACGGGATGCAATTAACTGGTAGTCAGTTCACTAACAACACGGCTTTAATGGGGCTTGACCTGGCGACCTTCCCGGATTTCCCGGCGGAGATCAGGGCACCGCAGGGCACCCTGCCGGGTGTGAGTGGTTTCCAGTTAAGATTTTCGAGCGATCGGATCTTTACCCCTGGTGACGAGTACGATGTATTGGTAGCTATGAACGCTGCTGCGCTCAAGGCGAATCTTAAAACTCTGAAAAAAGGTGGAAAGATCATCGTAAACACCGATGGCTTCGACGCGAAAAACCTTCGTCTCGCAAACTATCCTGATGGCATAAATCCCCTCGAGGATGATAGTCTCACCAATTACGAAGTAACCCGCATTGATGTTACCAAACTCACCCGTGAGGCCCTGAAGGAAATCACTATGGGTACGAAAGAGAAGGACCGTGCGAAAAACATGTTCATTCTTGGATATCTCTACTGGATGTATAATCGTGACATGGAGAATACCATCGGGTTTCTCCGTGAGAAATTCGGAAAGAAACAGGAGATCTTCGATAGTAACGTAAAAGCTTTACAGGCTGGTTATAACTACGGTGATACCACTGAAACTTTCACGCATCGTTTCCGTGTTGAAAAAGCCAAGATGGAGCCGGGTGTTTACCGGTCGGTGATGGGCAATCAATCACTCTCTTACGGTCTGATCGCGGCTTCAAAGAAAAGCGGTTTGCCAATCTTCCTCGGCACCTATCCGATCACCCCGGCTTCTGATATATTACATGAACTCAGCCGTCATAAGGCTTTTGGTATACGTACTTTCCAGGCCGAAGATGAGATTGCAGGTATTACTTCTGCAATCGGCGCAGCGTATGGCGGATCATTGGGTATTACAACAACCTCTGGCCCCGGTATGGCGTTGAAAGGCGAGGCTATGGGTCTGGCAGTAATGCTTGAGATCCCATTAGTGATCATCAACATCCAACGTGGCGGACCTTCAACCGGTTTGCCAACGAAGACTGAGCAGAGTGATCTGTTGCAGGCTTATTATGGAAGAAACGGTGAGTGCCCGATGCCGATCATTTCTGCGTCTACACCAAGTGATTGTTTTGAAGTTGCTTACGAAGCGGTAAAGATCGCTGTCCAGCATATGACACCGGTTATTCTTCTCAGCGACGGGTATATAGCAAATGGTGCAGAGCCATGGAAATTTCCAAAGAGTGATGAACTGCCACATATCAAAGTTGAGTTTAAAACTGAGCTCGGCCATCACGAAGAAAAGTTTATGCCTTACCTGCGTGATGAAAAACTGGTTCGTCCATGGGCTATACCTGGAACACCAGGTCTTGAGCACCGTATTGGTGGTCTTGAAAAACAGAACATCACTGGTAACGTAAATTATGAGCCAGAGAATCACCAGTTAATGGTGAAGATCCGCCAGGAGAAAGTTGACAAGATCGCTGAATATATTCCTGAACAAACAATTGATAACGGGCCTGCAAAAGGAAAGTTGCTTGTACTCGGATGGGGATCAACCTATGGTTCAATAAAAAGTGCTGTTATTGAATTACTCGCCGAAGGTCACCAGGTTGCGCATGCGCATCTCCGTTATGTGCGTCCTTTCCCGAAAAACCTCGGCGCTATCCTAAAAAATTACGAGCACGTCGTTATCCCGGAAATCAACAACGGCCAACTGATCAGGATCATCAGAGATCAGTACCTCGTTGACGCCAAAGGCTACAACAAGATCATGGGAGTACCAATCACCAAAACCGAACTAGTAGAAAAACTCCGGGAATACCTGAAATAATGCAGAACAAACCGACTGCCGCCCGAGCCGCCCACGCAAAAGCGGCAGTCTCACGGATCCCTGAATACCGCCCTTCACCCGCTGTAACCTACATACCTACAAAAAAAGCTATCCCAAACGCCACTATCGCAACCACCAGCCCGAACATAAAAATATTGTACGAAATACGGAGATACTTGTACTTTCTCGCTAACACAACTCCAAGAAAATAGATGTCCTTGATCATGCTGCTGTTCAGATATTCACGATCGCTCATCATCTCTTTCATCGCCCAGTCATAATCCTCAAGCGCCATATTATAGAAGTTGCCAAAGAAAAGCAGGTTGGCTTTTTTATTACTTATATCTTCTCTTGTAAAAGTTCCGCGACTTACGTTTGGTCTCGTTGCAAGTATCGCAAACACAACTGCGGATAAACAGACACTCAGCAAAATTATCGTTGGTAATATATACTCAGGATAGAATTGAAGTTTGCCAAGTAAAACAGATACAAGTATCGAGATTACGATCGTGTTTACCGAGATCATGATGTTCGCTTTGCTGTCTGCCATCTGGCTAAGACTAACATGGTTGTCAGATATGATCCTGAACATTGTTGAGATGCTTCTTTCAACTTTGCTATCCTTTTTAATTTTGTCAGGATCTTCCTTAAGTTTCGCTGCGCCTTTTTTTGAAACAGGCAGATCGTCAACGGAAATGGAGCCCGGTACCTCGTTGGAACTCCTGGAAGGCTTGTCATCAGGAGTGACGGCCAATGGAACGCTTGTTTGCTGAAATGGCTTCCCGGCGGGCTTTGTGGCCGGTATGGTGATGTTTACAATCTCATCGGGTTTGTCGTTATGCAGCTTCGCAGAGATCTCTGCAAGGAAATGTTGTTTGATGGGTTCAAGCTTTTCCTTTCCATAACTGGTGAAATACTGGTGCTGTCTAAGAAAGTCAATATTCACTTTATGCCAATCCTTTTTGCTTATTTTTTTATCACCCAGTTTATTGATCTCTTTGCGAAGTAATTTGTTTCTTTCATCAAAACTATCAGTGCCAAGATGAAACAGATCTGCGTCACACATGATCATTTCAATCTGGCTCCCGGGATTTTGTGGTACCCTGGTGCACTCGATACATCTGCGCACTTTTGAAAGAAAAACAGGATCCACTTTTCCCTCCAGGTATTCTGCCGCAATCTTCTCACTCACCAGTTCGTGACCGCTTGCTTTACCAGCTATATAACCGGTGTCATGAAACCATGCAGCCACCAATAATGGTACCCGGTCTTCGTCAGTTACCTGGTAAAACTCGCTTAGTAATTCACAGGCACGAACCACTTCTTTGGTATGGTCGTAGTTGTGAAAAACAAATGCCGGGTCAAGTCTTGTATCAAAAAGATTGGCCACATATTGTCTTACCTGGATCAATAATTGTTGATCTGCTTCGGTCATGCTTTGTTAACTTTGAGCTTTGAAATTAAGCAATTAAAAATTCCGGCATCCGGAGTTTTATAAATAATGCGGTATGATCCGACGTAGGGCGATGGTTTCAAGCGCGGGCTTTAGTTGTACATTTTACTTCCTGGTTTTGATCATGATCAGCGGATGTAACGGAAGGAACGGAAAATCATTCCTGCCGGATATACCCGGGTATGACAGCAAGTCCAAGGAAGTCTATGTTTTGCACAAACAACTACTCGAGATTTCCGGGATCTCTTTTATTAATGAAACCGCCCTCGCAGCTATCAACGATGAAGATGGGAAAGTGTTCACGGTGAACTTCGAAAAGGGTAAACCGCCCACATTTGAATTTGGGGGAAATCACGACTATGAAGACATTGTGTATACTGATAGTATGTATTATGTGCTAGAGAGTAGTGGTGATATGTATTGCGTTCCCGCTACTGACCCCTCTGCGACAAGAACAGTAAGATTTCACAGGAGAAGGAAAATTGAATTCGAAAGCCTTTACACTGATCCGCGCACACATAAACTGGTATTGTTATCGAAAGAACAGCGCCTGATCGATGAGGCCATCATAGCTTATGAGTTCGATCCGCATACTGAACAATTTTCTGATCAGCCATTGTATGTGATCCCTTTGAAAGAAGTGAAAAAACTGATGAAAGATTATTCCGCAGAATGTAAGCCTTCTGCGGCTTCTGTCCATCCCATCCTGAACAAATTGTTTGTGATTGCTTCCGTTGGAAAAGTGCTTTTTATCTGTTCACTCGATGGAAAGGTTGAATCGGCATATGAACTGAATCCTGATCTTTTTGCACAGCCTGAAGGGATCTGCTTTTCACCTTATGGCGATATGTTTATTTCCAATGAAGGATTACAGGGTAAGGCGACTGTGATCCGGTTCCGGTATGATCCGCCTCGTAATTAAACCAACTGCAAATAAGTATTATGCGCATTAAGCCACTGCTGATACTCATACTCCTTAACATAAATGCTTCTGCACAGCAAAGCACTGATACGATACTGCAAAGGATCATCATAGTTGGTGATGCAGGACAACTTACCAATGGCCATCAACCTGAGCTCGAACTTGTCCGCAGGTTGTTTCCTATGGCCGACAGTAACAATACAGTCGTTTATCTCGGTGATAATATCTATCCTGTCGGAATGCCCGCGAAAAATTCAAAGACTTATGACGAGAAGAAGCGCATCCTTGATCTTCAGATCGATCTTTTGAAAGGCACTTCGGGTAAAGGTTATATCATTCCCGGTAATCACGACTGGAAGCAGGGCAGAACCGATGGTCTGCAGCAACTCAAACACCAGGAAGATCATGTGAATGAACGGGCTTTGCCCAATGTTTTCTTTACGCCGGCAGATGGTTGCCCCGGTCCTGATGAAATTCCACTGAATGCATCCGTTACGATGATCGTGGTTGATAGTCAGTGGTGGTTACAAAGAGAAAACAAACCCGGAAGCACTTCAGACTGTGAATGCAAAACAGAGGATGAGATTGTTGCGCGTCTGAGAGATCTGATCTATAAGAACAGGAACAAGCTTGTGATCTTTGCTACACATCATCCTTTTAAAACCTATGGCGAACACGGTGGTTACTACACCTGGAAACAGCACCTGTTTCCTCTTACCGAAATGAACCATAAACTCTGGGTCCCATTGCCGGTTCTTGGATCGGTCTATGCGATCTCAAGGGGTGTGTTTGGCAATATCCAGGATGTAAAGCATCCGGAGTACAAGGATTATATCAGCAAGCTTGATACAGTGCTTTCCACACATCCTTATTGTATACGTATATCCGGACATGAACATACTTTACAGTACATACAACAGAACGGGCAGAACTATATCGTTAGCGGTGCGGCTTCAAAACAGACACAGGTAAGAAATGGTAAGGGAACCATATTTAAAGATGAAGGAACCGGTTTTGGGGTGATAGAAATTCTGAACTCAGGAAAGGTTTTGTTGAAGTTCTTTTCATCTGAATCCCAAACACCTGAACAACCTCTTTATTCAGGCTGGCTAAAATCATTTGATCCAAAGCATGATGCACCGGAGATCACAGAGCGAAAAACATTTACGGACTGATTGTCGATTGTGGCTGAATACTACTACAAAGCCAGCCGTTTTAAAAGCTGGTTGATGGGAAGCAATTACAGGGATGAATGGACAACGCCCGTTAAAGTAAGAACATTTGATATTTCTACTGAGAAAGGGGGACTGAAGCCCGTAAAACGTGGTGGTGGTTTTCAATCAAGATCATTACGACTGGAAGACAAAAAAGGAAATGAATATGTATTAAGAAGCATTGAAAAATTTCCTGATAAAACATTGCCGGAAGAGTTTCGGCAGACATTTATTAAGGATGCAATTGTTGATGGAGTCTCTGCTTCTTATCCCTATGCTGCGTTATCAGTACCTCTGCTCGCAACAGCTGCGGGTGTGCCTCACGCAAACCCACAGGTTGTATATGTACCCGATGATCCGGCACTGAAACAATATCGTGCAGACTTTGCAAATGGTATGTATCTTTTTGAAGAGCGCGAACCGGCAAATGTGAAGAAAACATATAGTTCCACTGATGTATTTAAACAACTCCAGAAAGACAACGATAATACAATCGATCAGCAGGCGGTATTGAATGCGCGTTTGCTTGACATGTTCATCATGGATTTTGATCGACATGAAGATCAGTGGCGTTGGGGCAATGAAGAAAAGAAGAAATCAAAGAACAAAAAGTTTTATCCGATCCCACGCGATCGTGATCAGCCTTTCTTTATAAACAACGGATTTATACCTCATGCGCTGAGCCAGGAGTGGGTGCTTCCAAAGTTCCAGGGATTTCGGGCGAAAGCGAGAAATATCAATTCTTTTAACTTCAATGCAAGGTATTTTGACAGATCATTCCTGAATGAGCTTACTGAAAAAGACTGGACAATTGCGATAGATAATTTTCTGCCAAAGATGTCTGATGCTTTGATTGATTCAGCTATGAATCTTCAGCCGGCCGAGATCAGGGGACAAAGGAGGGGATGGATTGCAGAAACGCTGAAGAAACGTAAAACTTATTTCAGGAATGAAATGCTGCATTACTACCGTTTTCTCCAGAAAGAAGTTGATATTGTTGGATCTGACAAGAAAGAGTATTTCGATGTAGCAGTTAATAATGATGGTAGTGTAAAGGTTGCCATGTTGAAGATCAATAAAGATGGCGAGCTTACCGACAGTTTGTACACACGCATATTTCAAAAAGGGGCAACCAGGGAGATACGGCTTTGGGCAAGAGATGGTGATGACAGCGTGAGAATTTCAGGCTCAGGAAAAGCGGGAATAAAAATCCGTGTAATTGGCGGCGAGGGCAGGGATAAATTTATCAATGAAACTCCAACCCGTGTTCAGTATTATGATCTGTCAAACGAAGCAAATACTATCGAAGGAAAATTCAGGAACAGGATGTCTTCTGATCCATCAATAAATGACTATAACAGGAAAGCCTACAAATACAATATTGTTGCTCCATTGATTTCCGCTGCTTTTAACCCGGATGACGGTGTTTATCTTGGCGCATCTGTAAAGGCTACGCGACATGGTTTCAGGAAGGAACCGCATAAGATCACGCATTTCTTCAGGGCAAACAAAGCTTTGGCAACCGGTGCATATGCTTTCAGGTACAGACTTGATGCAGTTGATGTGATAGGTAAAACTGATATCGTAGCAGAAGCAGATGTAAAGGCACCTGATAACGTTCAGAACTTTTTTGGCATCGGTAATCAAACGGAGTTTGTAAATGAAGGCGATAAGAAGATTTCTTATTATCGTACAAGATATAATCTCATCCAGGGTTTTGCATTGTTCAGAACAAATCCTGTCAGGCATTTTTCTTTGTTGACTGGTCCCGTGTTTCAACATTACCGGATCGATGAAGAAGAAAACAAAGGAAGGTTTATTTCTCAATCTGACCTGCCCGGCATAGACAGCAATACTATTTATAAAAGAAAAAGTTTTCTTGGCTGGCAGTTCGAGGCCAACATCGACAATCGAGATAATGAAATGATACCAACCCGTGGTATGTTATGGAAAAATACTGCGCGTGTTGTAAAAGGTGTAAATGCCTATGCAAATGACTTTGCCCAGCTGGCAACGGATCTTTCATTGTATATCAGCTTCAAAGTTCCCGCGGATTTGGTGATAGCAGCACGTGTTGGAGGTGGTATCAACTATGGCAAGTATGAATTTTTCCAGGCACAATACCTGAGTGGGCTTGAAAATCTTCGCGGTTTCAGAAAGTATCGCTTTGCCGGTGATAAAATGTTCTACAATAATATTGACTTACGGATACGCATAGCCGATTTTCGCGGATATATTCTTCCAGGTTCAGTTGGAATACTTGGTTTTCATGACATTGGTCGTGTCTGGGTGAAAGAGGAGGAATCGGGCAGATGGCATAATGGCTACGGTGGTGGCATCTGGCTTGCGCCCGGCAAACGTTATGTGGTGGCAGCCTGTTATGGTTTTAGTGAAGATGGTGGTTTGCCTTTTGTTTCACTGGGATTCCAGTTTTAAGAGAGAACATCGTTAAAACAGAAATGCCGGCATCTTAAAAATAAAGTGCCGGCATTTTTTTGAGTTATCTGTTTCTTACGCACTCACTGTGCTTGATGGAGTTACCTCTTTACTTTCAACACTGTCGTAATCAAAATTGATTCCGACCCTCAACCCACGTAATCCACTCACACCCTGTAACTCTTCAAGATCAAAACGCTCTACTTCACCTATCAATAATCCCTGGTTTTGCAGAAACTCTATGTACTCAAGATATTCTGTTGCTTCATGCGTTTGTGAATAAACGATCGCCAGCATACCCGGTTGGGTAAGGCGTTCATTTGAATTCTTGATATGAACTTTATCGATTCTTTTTTTGATGATCTCATACCTGATATTATAGGCTCCATCAACATCAAACTTACGCTCTGCAGTACGGAAGCTGATCGAGATCGGCTGACTGTGCGCAAGTATCAGCTGAGAAGTCTGCAATGGAACAGCCAGTTTCTTCTGCAGCTTGTTTGTGAGAATGGCAGCTTTCGCAAGGGTATTGATCTGCCAGATCTTAAGATTCTTCAGGTAGAAGAAGTCAAATCTTTTATCAGGTGTAATTGACTGTCCGATATAGATATTGAAGTCAACGCCATCTGTTACAAATCTTTCAAAATAATGCGGGAAAATCTGTTGTGCTGATCTTTGTTCATCATCGATAAACCTTGCAACCTCGTTGTTGATGGTTGTGATGCTTTCTTCGTATGATTTACGATGATTGTATAACATCTCAACAGGAGAATCAATTGCAGAAAGATATTTTTTGATCTCCGGTTCCAGTGATGGCATGATCGATTGAATATGGTTGAACATATTCACGATATCATGTTTCAGGAACTGGTGTATTGCGATCTCTTCATCAGCAAAGAGAATATTGTTTACCGCATGAATGTATTTGTTCAGTTTGAAAACGATCTCGTCCAGTAACGGAAACGAGGTTTTCGCACGTGCAAGTTTTATAATTTGTTGCGCGAGATTCAATTGCTCCAGCAAATCCTGTTGAATCGCGAGATTTCTTTCAACTGATGAGTTCCTGATATCAATGGCACCGTATAATGGGTACACATGATTAAAGGTGATCGGTTCTATTTTAGTCTGTTCACCGTTTGACTGTTTGATCAGGTAGTTCAATGCAGTTTCATTAAACCTCCATTCAACGGCATCCTGTACGGCTGTAAACTGATCCTTGATCACGCGATCCACCTGGTGGTCAAGATCCTGTTGTGTTTTTTCAAGAGCGATCCTGAACAAAGGAAGTGCCGGCTCAAGTTTGGAAACATGTTTCCAGTTGAACTGATTTTCTTTTTCAGACATCATGATCAGGATACCGATCATTGTTTTGCTGCTGAACAAAGGACAAAGAATTCCGCTCCTGATACCAGATTTCACAACGAGATCCATGAATGGATATTTTTCAAGAATATCAGGTGTGATCGATGAAAACAATAAAGGTTGCTGAGTATTCTTAAATGCCTCGAACACCTGGTTGTACATCACATTCACCTGCTCAGGTTCCGGCATTGGTTTTTTCTCATGATGTTGTTTATTGGTATAAACTTCTGAGATCACCAGGTGATTGTTGACCTTATAAAAAGGTTTGATCACTGTTTTTACATCTGCAATGCCTACCAGGTTCTGGATCTGGTATTGCAGTTCGCTGAATATAGCTGTATCAGAAAAATTATCGATCTGGAGTAAGCGATTTCGGATAATGTTGAACACTTCACGTTCGGTTACATCCTTCATATTCACAACTACCATGCCTTCAAACTCAAAATTGTTCAGATTGAAAGCATCATCAATACCGGGTATATCTGCAACTTCATAACCTTCGGCCCAGCCTTCAAAGCAGGCGAGCGGAAGCTTTGGTAATTCTCCACGGTAGCTGACCCGAACAAATCTTGTATCGATCTCAAGCTCAATAAACTTATCAAGGTTCGATTCGTTACAACGATAAGAGTGAACAGTCGTCATCGTAGGAGGCACGGGCATATCATACAACCTCGCGAGGATCATGTGATATGCACCTTTCAACTTATCTTTTTCGAGGCTTTTTTTATCATGCAGATCCGGTATAATGATCGTATTGTCCTGGGAGCTTTTAAAAATGCTGGTGAACAGCGATGAACCATAGATCACACTTGTTCCGAATGGAGCAAGAACGCCATACATATCTTCCGTCTCTGATAGGGTGACCGGGAAAATCGTAGCCATTGCTTCCTCGATCAGGGCCTTATGTTTTTGAAGAACTTCAAAGTTCTCAACAGGTGCAAGCAGCTCAGGAACCGCGGTTATCCTGTTGATCAGGTCCTGGTAGATTTTGCGCGAACCCTCTCTTCCTTTGGTTGCCAGTTCACGCCATGTATCGATAAGAGGTACTAAAGAAAACTTAGAATTGAACTCAGTAAAATTTGTAAAATTACATTCCATCACACGCCGGGTTTTATAATAAAGATTGACGGCTAAGCATTCGTTATATTTTACGAAATTAGATATTATCCGGAAAAGCCATGTGTCAAATGACAGGCGGTTAAATAACGGATATCGGGGGCAAGAAGTTCATCAGTTTTTAATATCCGGGAAAAAAAATAATATCCGCCGGAGTTAACCCGTAAATGATGCTCCTCGCTGAACCTTTCGGTAGTAAAGGCAGATCGGTCTGAGGCCACAGGCTTCGCATCTGGGGCTGCGCGCGAGGCAAATATATCTACCGTGCAGGATCAGCCAGTGGTGAGCCTTGTGTACCAGGGCTTGCGGGATGTTTGCAATTAATTGCTTTTCAGCAGCCAGCGGAGTTTTGGCATTTACGGTCAGTCCAAGTCTGGCAGATACCCTGAATACATGCGTGTCGACCGCCATATTGGGTTGCAGATCTATTACTGAAGTGATCACATTTGCCGTTTTCCGGCCAACGCCTGGCAGTTTTACCAATTCATCAACAGTGAGAGGCACTTCTGAGTTGAAATCTTCAACCAGCATTTTTGCCATTCCCAACAGGTGCTTTGTTTTGTTGTTTGGATAAGAGATGCTCCTGATAAACGGGAACAACTCATCAAAATCTGAAGCGGCAAGTGATCCCGGGTCCGGAAACTTGTCAAAAATTGCGGGAGTGGTGAGGTTCACCCGCTTATCTGTGCACTGTGCCGAGAGGATCACGGCAACCAGTAATTGAAACGGGTTGTCGTAAATAAGCTCAGTTTCAGCATCCGGTGCATGCTGCTGAAAATAATCAATTACAAACTTGTAGCGTTCTTTGCGTGTCATCTTAAGGAGACACGAAAATAGTGGAAGAAAGCTCTAAATCAATTATCAGGAAACGGAATTAACCTCAGTTGTGCGTGCGTAGTTCAGAATGTTCATGATAACTTCTGCGCGGGGTGACTCGAGGATTGTATCAAGCTTACGGTGAGAAGCCTTAAGAACCTCAAGCTTTTCGCGAAGGGTCCAATCTTCACGTAGCGCGTTCTCGATAGCTACCGTTTTTTCATGAGAAGTTTCTTTATACAAATATTGTATAAGCTCCTCTGGTGTAAAGAGTAAGTACATTTCAAAACCTTTTATGTCCAAAAAAAAATCCCGGGGTCCATTCCGGTAGTTCGTCCGAGTACAGAAACGACGTTCTTGTAACGTTATTGCATTGTATTCAGATTTCTCTGATTTTCAAGGGGATTCGGGTTTTGTCGGGGATTATATCCCGGAGATGGGATAACAGTCAGTAAGATAGGAAATGATTGCGGCAAAAGGAATAGTAAAATTACTAAATATGTAATTCCTTGCTGTAAAAGACTATTCCTCGATTATAAAAAGATCTTCCTGATCCTTTTTCATGCGATATTTCTCGCGTGCGTATTTTTCAAGAGTGGCCGGATCTGACTTGAGTTTGTCAAGTTCTGCTGAGGTAGTGCGGATTTCTTCGAGATAATAGTCTCTGCTCTTCTCCAATTGGTTCAACTCGTGCGCTTGTTTAAACTGACTAACAATATCGCGGTCATCAAAGAACATTAACCACACCACGAATACTATCCCGGTGATTACAAATTTGTTCCTGAGCCATGCAGGTATTTGTTGAATCAGTTTCAAGACACCAGTTTTAAAGTACGGTTACTGACCGGTGTTATCTTTTTCATTAACACCGATCAGTAACCGAAGGTTTATTATTTACCGAATTTTATCTTTCCTGTAGGATAGATTGCGTTTGCACCCAGTGCTTCTTCGATACGGATCAACTGGTTGTATTTCGCCATACGATCTGTACGTGAAGCCGAACCAGTCTTGATCTGACCGCAGTTCAATGCAACCGCAAGGTCAGCGATGGTTACATCTTCAGTTTCACCACTACGGTGACTCATGATCGTGTTGTAACCATTGTGCTGAGCAAGTGTAACCGCGTTGATAGTTTCAGTAACGGTACCGATCTGGTTAACCTTTACAAGAAGACCATTTGCAGTATTTGTGTCGATACCTTGTTGAAGACGTGTTACGTTTGTTACGAACAGATCATCACCAACCAGCTGACATTTGCTACCAACTGTTTCAGTCAGCAATTTCCAGCCAGCCCAGTCATCTTCAGCCATACCGTCTTCGATAGAGATGATCGGATATTTCTTAACCCAGGTTTCCCAGTACTTAACCAGTTGTTCGCTGGTCATTTCCTTGCCATCGCTTTTATGGAAAACATATTTCTTCTTTTTGCTATCCCAAAGCTCAGAGTTTGCAGCATCCATTGCGATACCGATCTGGCTGCCTGCTTTGAAACCAGCAGCGGTGATAGCTGTAAGAACTGTTTCAATTGCTTCTTCGTTGCTCTGGATGTTTGGTGCAAAACCACCTTCATCACCAACGTTTGTGCTGTAACCTTTCTTTTTCAGAACTGTCTTCAACGCGTGGAAGATCTCAACACCCCAACGAAGACCTTCGCTGAAGCTGGTAGCGCCGATCGGCATAACCATGAACTCCTGGAAATCAATCTTGTTATCAGCGTGAGCACCACCGTTCAGGATGTTCATCATCGGGATAGGCAATGTTTTAGCATTGGTACCACCGATGTAACGATATAATGGAAGCCCTGATTCAGCAGCAGCTGCTTTTGCAACAGCCATACTTACTGCCAGGGTTGCGTTAGCACCGAGTTTTGACTTGTTTTCAGTACCATCCAATTCGATCAAAGCCTGGTCAAGACCTGTCTGATCAGAAACATCGAATCCGAGAAGTTTTTCAGCGATCAGTGTGTTTACGTTTTTTACCGCTTTCAGCACACCTTTACCTACGTACTTCTTTTTGTCGTTATCACGCAGTTCAACAGCTTCGTGAATACCAGTGCTGGCGCCGCTTGGAACCGCAGCACGGCCAAGTGCACCCTCATCTGTAAGAACATCAACCTCTACGGTTGGGTTTCCACGGCTATCTAAAATTTGTCTTGCATGAATCTCGGAAATGTAACTCATTGTATGGAAGATTTGTTTGTTTGACGATTGTTTGAATTCCGTTTTATATAGATCTATACTTTAGTAAGTTCCCTGAATAATTCTTCCAGGCTCTGCTCACCGCTTTGCAAAGAAACGATATTCAGGTTTTCTTGCAAAGATAGTTCCATCAATTGTTTGCGAAGCGCTTCCGGCGACGTGGTCTGAAGCTCCCAGTTATGATCATCTATCGGGTTGATCCGGGCTACACCGGGTAGTTTCTTTATTACTTCAAGCGGCACTTTTTCCTGGAAACTGACCTTGATATATTTCGATTGTTCCATGTTTCCACGAAGCGCAGCAATAGTGTCATTGGCCACCAGCTTACCTTTGTTGATGATCACAACACGGTCGCAGACTGCTTCTACCTCCTGGAGTATATGTGAAGAAAATAGTACTGTTTTCTGTTTTCCCAGCGATCTGATCACTTCCCTTATCTCGATGATCTGGTTGGGATCAAGACCCGTGGTTGGTTCATCAAGTATCAGAACCTCGGGATCGTGTATTAAAGCAGCAGCAAGCCCAACCCTTTGCTTGTATCCTTTTGATAGCTGACCGACCTTCTTTTTGCTTTCTACGGTCAGTCCGACCATTTTGATAACTTCTTCGATCCTTTGTTTTTTGTTGGGAACCTCATGAACATCTGCAATGAAATCGAGGTATTCACGAACATACATCTCGAAATAAAGAGGATTTGCTTCCGGCAGATAGCCAATACGACGCTTGGTTTCAAGCGGCTGATCCTTGACATTAATGCCGCAAACCACCGCATCACCGTTGTCCTGCGTAAGAAAACCAGTGATGATCTTCATGGTTGTGGACTTACCTGCACCATTCGGGCCAAGAAAACCAACGATCTCACCCTTGTCAACACGAAAAGAAATGGCATCAACAGCTTTCTGCTCACCATAATTTTTCGAAAGATTATTTACTTCGATCGACATCTGACAAAACTAGTGATTAATGCGCAATCACGAATGATCTTCAATTTCATCAAATTCACCCTTCAGGGCATACCAGCCAAAGATCACAAGTCCAATGGCTATCGGGGTGAAGATGGCAATGACAATGATCCAGGGAACGGGTTTGTTGATATCGCCATTTCCACCAGAGCTTATGTTGATAACGGCACTTCTGACGAGTATGAAAATGATTGCCGGACCAATGATCATCCAAAGTATACCGAGATATCTTTTAATGTATTTCATAATAATAATTTAATCAGTCCTGCACATTTTTATCGATCCTGTTGCTGAGATACAATGCACCAATAATAAAACTCAGTATCGCCACACCAACCGGGTACCATAAGCCCGAGAGATGATTTGTACCAGGCACTGTCGTAATGAGCGTGGCAATAAATGGAACAAGACCGCCAAATACGCCATTTCCTATATGGTATGGCAGTGACATCGAAGTATACCTGATCCTGGTTGGAAACAACTCTACAAGGAAGGCTGCAATCGGTCCGTAAACCATCGTTACAAATATCACCATCACAGCTATCCATCCGATCATTTTCCATTTACCGCTTTCACCGAGAACGATCTCTTTTTTAGCAGGAGCTGCAACATTATTTTCTGTTCTTACAATTGATTTCTGAATGGTACCATCTTCATATAAATCTATCGTGGTGCGTATTTCCGTGTTCTTGTCACCGGAAGTACCAATTGTATTTTCGATCTTATGTTCAGCCGGGATCACAGTTTTCTTTGAAGTATCAGCCGTTTCATAAAGCTGTTGAAAGATATAATGATAAGTGAGTATACCCAGCAACATACCGATCAGGATAATATGTTTGCGACCTATCTTATCTGAAAGAGATCCAAAGATCACAAAGAAAGGAGTAGCGATCAGAAGCGCAATAAGTATGATCGTATTTGCCTGTTCATATTCGATAAAGCATTTTGTAAGAATAAAATTCTGCGCATAGAACTGACTTGTATACCAGATCACGCCCTGGCCCATTGTAGCGCCAAACAAAGCAAGCAATACCATTTTAAAGTTAGCCTTATGACCAAAGCTCTCTTTGAGTGGATTCGTGGATGTTTTACCTTCTTTTTTGAGTTTGCTGAACAAAGGAGACTCGTTCATGCGTAACCTTATGAAGATTGAAACGATCACAAGAATTATTGAAAGCAGGAAAGGATATCTCCATCCGTTACCGGAAGTGAATTCTTCAACGCCGGTTATCCTGCGAATGGAAAGTATCACACCCAATGAAATAAAAAGTCCAAGCGTTGCGGTTGTTTGGATCCAGCTTGTATAGAAACCTCTTTTTTCCGGAGGCGCATGTTCAGCCACATAGGTCGCCGCTCCACCATATTCGCCTCCAAGTGCAAGTCCCTGCAACAAACGCAGAAGCAATACCAGTATCGGGGCAAGCGCACCAATACTCGCATAGGTTGGCACACAACCGATCAGGAAGGTTGATCCGCCCATTAAAACAAGAGTAAGAAGGAAAGTATATTTTCTCCCTATCAGATCACCAAGTCTGCCAAATACCAATGCACCAAAGGGTCGCACAATAAATCCTGCAGCAAATGTTGCAAGTGTTGAAAGTAAAGCGGCCGTTGGATTTGTGTCAGGAAAAAATTTCTGTGCGATGATGGTTGAAAGACTTCCGAAAATATAGAAGTCGTACCATTCGATCAGGGTTCCGACAGATGAAGCAGTAATGACTTTCCAGATCCCCTGTTTAGATTCATTCATATGCAGCGCAAATATTGATTGCCGGTTACCGGTAATTGAATACCGAATATAAGCATTCATGAATGAAACAGAACAGGTACAGCCTGTCTAATGTTTCGGTGAAACCGCACCAAACTTAGGATCGCCGAAGCCCTGGTTCTTGTCCGGATCGTTTTTCAACTCAACCGTAATGTTCTTTAACTGTGCATGATGTTTAAAATCTTCAATTACTTCGATAACATCCTTATCAATAAAATCCGCATCGGTTACATCAATCACCACATTGGAGTCCTCAGGAACTTTTTCCAGTTTGTTTTTGATGATGGGTTTGTTAAGAAATGAAACATCTTTACGAAGAAGGAAGCTATAGTTATTACCAGTGTTTTCAACTACTACAGCAGATCTGAAATTGCTTCTCATAACATAAAAAAGACTCACGCAGCAACCAATAAGTATTCCTACAAGAAGATCAGTAAATAGTATCGCAAGAATGGTGACAATGAACGGCACAAACTGATCCCATCCCTTCTTATAATAATCTGTGTACAGGGTAACCTTGGTGAGTTTATAACCAGTATAGATCAGGATCGCGGCCAGTGATGTAAATGGAATTTTATTCAGCATCGAAGGAATCAACGCAACGCAAAGTAAAAGCAACATACCATGTAAGATTGCCGACATTTTTGTTTTCGCACCTGCATTAACGTTAGCAGAGGTTCTTACGATCACCGAAGTAACCGGCAAACCACCGATGAGACCTGATAAAATATTACCAACTCCCTGTGCTTTTAACTCACGGTTTGTAGGTGTTACGCGCTGATATGGATCGAGTTCATCAGATGCTTCAACATTAAGCAATGTTTCCAGGCTCGCTACTATGGCAATCGTTAAACCTGTGGTAAGCACCGCGGTGGTGCCAATTTTCGAAAAGTCCGGAAATGTAAAAAATGAAACAAACTCACCCGCAGAAGCCGCAATCGGGATGTTTACAAGATGCGACTCGCCAAGCGCCAGCTCTGGCTGGAAGGCTTTCAGATACTCATTCATAAGCGTACCAAAAAGTACAACAATGAGTGGTGACGGTATCAGTTTGAATATGCTGCTCCTCTTTACCAGCACTTTGTCCCAGAAGAGCTGAATCCCAAGACAAACAAGCCCGATTGCAAGTGCGACGGGTAGGAGATTCCTGACAGAATAATAGAGTTCTGAAAAAGTATTCTTGCCATCTTTCTGTTCAAAGGTTTCATCTCCTTCAAAATCCGCTTCATAACCTACAAAGTGCGGAATCTGTTTCAGGATCAGGATCAACCCGATTGCAGCAAGCATTGCTTTGATCACATTGGATGGAATATAATCTCCCAGGATCCCTGCCCTCGCAAAGCCAAGTATCAGTTGAATAACACCTCCCAATACAACAGCGACAAGGAAGACCTCATACACCTGCAGTTTTGTAATAGCTACAACAACAATGGAAGTCAGGCCCGCTGCAGGTCCTGTAACACTTAACTGGGAGCCGCTCAGTGAGCCGACAACAATACCGCCCACTATCCCAGCTATCAGACCTGAAAATAATGGAGCACCGGAACCAAGCGCAATTCCCATACACAATGGCAGGGCGACAAGGAATACAACCACTGAGGCAGGAAAATCAGAACCCAGGGAACGCAGATAACTTTTTGGTTGCTTAACCATATATAGAATTTAACGGAACTCAGAATAAAATGATGCGGGTGGTTTACCTGCTTAGTAAAGCAGATAAAACATTTACAGGAAAAACAAGGGATGCACGAAGCAGATCAGCACTCGGGGGGAGGTGAAAGAAGCTCAAAATGTATGAGTTCTACTTTTTCAGATTCTGCTATAACATGGGTAAATAGTCCTTCGGGGATCAGTGGAAGATAATCATCCTCGTGAGCATGCAGGAACTCTTCAGCAATAGAGACCGGACCGCCGGGAGCTTTTTCATCAGGACCGGAGGGTGAGCCGGGGAATGTATCGGGATCATCATCATCAACCATTACAGAAATGATCGATGTATCATCAGCCTGTGAGAAGTAAAACAGAAAATTTGCGGTAGTTAACAACAATAAAAGGAACATCATGCAGCAAGCCATTAAGGGCCTGAATTGTGACGCATAGCGATATTTCTTTTTCTGGGATAACACGAGGTTTCTGATTTTATGGCAACTGGCAGGCAGGAATGCTCCTGTTTGCTTCAACAATAATATGATAATTATCGGTACAATAATACTATAAATCGGAGACGGCCATTTTTGTTGGTAGATCAATATGCCATAATTTACCGCCCCGATCTTTATGGTCAGGAGATTGTCATCTTTTAAATTGGTAATTTCCGCCATTATTTAACCGACAGCTTCAATATGAAAATCTGATTTCTGTTATGGCATATTCTTATCAGCTCAAATCAAAGAACGATTACGACAAGGCTTACGAAAAAAGTGTGAACGACCCTGAAGGCTTCTGGGGTGAAATTGCTTCAACCTTCAAATGGCATCAGCCATGGACGAAAGTACTTCAATGGGATTTTAAAGGACCCAACATCAAATGGTTCCAGGGTGGAAAACTCAACATTACCGAAAATTGTATTGATCGTCATCTCGAAAAAAATGCGGATCAACCGGCAGTTATCTGGGAACCCAATGATCCTTCTGAAGATTTTCGCATACTTACATACAGGGAACTCCATAATAAGGTTGTCCAGTTTGCCAATGTGCTTAAAAATAACGGAGTAAAAAAAGGTGACCGTGTTTGTATATATATGGGCATGGTGCCCGAGCTCGCAATAGCAGTGCTTGGCTGTGCACGGATTGGTGCAGTGCATTCTGTGATCTTTGGTGGCTTCAGTGCACAAAGTATTGCAGACAGGTTGCAGGATGCAAACGCTGAGTTTGTAATCACGTGCGATGGTGCTTATCGAGGCAATAAGGAAATTCCTTTAAAAGGAGTGATGGATGATGCTTTGGTACAATGTCGCTTTGTAAAGAAAGTGATCGTACTCACCCGCACACGCACTCCTGTGAGCATGATCAAGGGGCGTGATGTTTGGTGGGAAGATGAGATCCGTAAGGTTGAAACCCAGGGTAATCCTGATTGTCCTGCGGAGATCATGGATGCAGAGGATATGTTGTTCATTCTTTACACATCTGGTTCAACCGGTAAACCCAAAGGTGTGGTGCATACCTGCGGTGGTTATATGGTTTACACCAATTACTCATTTGTAAACGTGTTCCAGTATCAGCCGGGTGATGTGCATTTCTGTACTGCCGATATCGGTTGGATCACTGGTCATAGTTATATTGTTTATGGTCCGTTAAGTGCAGGCGGAACTTCACTGATGTTTGAAGGCGTGCCAACCTGGCCGGATGCAAGCCGCTTTTGGCAGATCTGTGACAAGTTTAAAGTGAATATTCTATATACTGCACCAACTGCCATCAGATCATTGATGGGTTTTGGTAAAGAACCCCTGGCTGGCCATGATCTT
>JBEVNF010000478.1:0-5984 GCA_040508255.1 Flavitalea sp. | reverse complement strand
AATGATGGAGTGGAAAAAATAGTTAACCGCCTGGAAAACTGGAAGAAGAAGAAAAGCAAGAGTACATTGATTATTGGAGGCAATATTGGAAAGAACAAAGTGACTCCCAATGAAGATGCCTGGAAAGATTATGAGATCTGTTTTACGCAACTGATAGGACTTGTAGATTATTTCGTTGTGAATGTAAGTTCCCCCAATACACCGGGTCTCCGTGAACTTCAGGAAAAAGATTCACTGAGAAAAATTCTTTCTCATCTGCAAACTATTAATCTTCAGCAATCGCATCCTACTCCGCTTTTGCTGAAGATCGCGCCGGATCTAACCGATGAGCAATTGAATGATGTGATTGATCTCGCTATCGAGATCAACCTGGATGGGCTTGTTGCTTCAAACACAACCATTAATCGTTCGGGGCTTATTGCAACTGAGGATGAACTGCAGCAAATTGGTGCCGGCGGCTTAAGCGGAGCGCCACTAAAGGTTCGTGCTACCCAGGTTGTGCGCTATATCAGCAACGGTACAGGCAAAAAAATTCCCCTGATAGCTTCAGGTGGAGTATTTAACGGTGAAGATGCTTCGGAAAAACTTCAGGCAGGCGGTGATCTTGTGCAGGTCTGGACCGGCTTTATTTACGAAGGACCATCAATCACCCGCAATATTTGTAATCATTTACTGAAATAAGCAATTACAGAAGTGTGGCTGCAACAACACCTGCAGTTTCTGTTCTCAACCTGGTGTTTCCCAGGGTTACCGGCTGATAACCGGCTGCTATTGCAGCTTCGATTTCAGCAGGGGAAAAATCACCTTCGGGACCGATCAGGATGATCTTGGATGCATCGTCATGCAATTCAAACAAACTCTTTTTTTCACCCTCCTCACAGTGAGCAATAAACGCTTTAGCAGCTTCCGTCGAACTTAGAAATTTATCGAAAGCAATTGGCTCAGATAATTCGGTTAACCATGACTGTTGTGACTGCAACATTGCGCTGGTTAGTATTGACTTCATGCGCTCAAATCTGAAATGTTGTTTCTCTGTTCTCGCGCACAACAATGGCACTATCCTGCCAATACCGAGCTCGGCGGCTTTTTCGAGGAACCATTCAAAACGGGTTGCATTTTTCAGCAGGGAGATGGCAATGGTGTGACGGGTTGCCGGAAGCGGGTTTTCCTCAATCTCAACAATCGTTACCATACATTTTTTCTTATGATCGTCAGTGATCACTGCAGTGGCAAGTTTGCCTTTACCATCTGCAAGACGCAATGATTCCTGCACCTTCATACGCAGCACCTGTACCACGTGCTTCGAGGTTTCTTCCGGTAAAACCTGTGACTGGTTAACCGGCGCAATATCATCTATAAAAAAATATGGAAGAGCTCCACTCATCAGTAAAAATCAGGATCAGAAATCATCGTCATCAAACGGAATGTCTTTCATCTTACTGCCCGTTTGTACATACAGCTTGGCACCATCCGCACCGGATGCTTCGGGAGGCACAGGTTTCCATGAACCACCGCTGAGACCGAGATTATTCATATCATCCTCCTCCATATCATTGAACTTCTGGATATGAAGTGCCGCACGAAGCTTGATCGTTTCAAGTGTACCATTACGGTGTTTTGCAATACGAACGTGTGTTTCACCCTTATTGCTCTCACCCATTTCATTCTGGGTGATATCATAGTATTCGGGACGATAAAGGAACAGTACCATGTCGGCATCCTGCTCGATCGCACCCGATTCACGGAGATCACTCAGCTGTGGCATCTTGCTACCCTCTTTACGTTTTTCAACGTCACGACTTAACTGGGAAAGTGCGATGATCGGAACGGAAAGTTCTTTTGCAAGACCTTTCAGATCACGCGAAATCTTACTGATCTCCTGCTCACGGTTACTCTGGCGGTCAGAGGTTCCGCTCATCAGCTGCAGGTAATCGATGATGATCATCCCGATGTTGTGCTTGTTCTTAAGACGACGGCATTTTGCACGAAGCTCAAAGATGTTCAGAGCGGCAGAGTCATCGATATAGATTGGTGCCTGCGCCAGTTTCTGGATACCGCGGGCATACAATTGTTTCATTTCATGTTCTTCCAGCTTACCACGGCTGATCTTCTCGAGCCAGATCTCACTTTCAGCACTCAGGATACGCTGAACAAGCTGACCGGCACTCATTTCAAGACTGAACAGAGCAACCGGGTATGGCTTTGTCGGGTGAAGCGCGGCATTCCGGCAAAGGTTAAGCGCGAACGCTGTTTTACCCACCGCAGGTCTTGCCGCAAGAATGATAAGATCCGTTTGCTGCCAGCCATAGGTAACACGATCAAGCGATGGGAAGCCACTCGGTACGCCGGTGATATCTTCATCCCGGTTCCGCATGTCTTCAATACGCTGAACAGTTTTTACCAGTACCTGGTCGATACTGTCAAAGTTCTTACGAAGGTGATTGTTGGTAATCTCAAACAGCTTGCTTTCTGCATCATCCAGCAGATCAAATACGTCAGTGCTGTCTTCGTAGGCATCACCGATAATCTCGCCGCTGATCCGGATCAGTTCACGCTGAATGAATTTCTGAAGAATGATACGTGCGTGCGTTTCAATGTTTGCAGAAGAAACAACGGCATTGGTAAGTTTTGTTACGTAGTACGGGCCGCCAACGATATCAAGTTCTTCGCGGGTTTTCAGTTCCTCCACCACCGTGAGAATATCTATCGGTTGGTTTTTTTGTTGCAAACCCTGCATAGCACGGTAAACACGCTGGTGCGCATCCACGTAAAAACATTCTGGTTTCAGGATTTCGATAACAGCATCAAAAGCACTTTTTTCAAGCATAACGGCTCCGAGAACGGCCTCCTCCAGATCTTTAGCCTGGGGTGGCACCTTTCCGTAAACCATGGTGCTCAGATCAATCGAACTCTTCCTCCGGTTCTTCCGGTCTTTATTGTTAAGGTTAGTAATATCCATTTGGTCGTTGAGCGTAAAATATTATAGCAAAAGGTTCATTCCGGTTTCAGATAGGGACAAAATAAGGATTGCCGGTCTGGATTTATTGCTTCCTCACTTCCGGAACTTAACTCCGCTTCCAATGTTAAGCGAATGTTACCGGCGTATCGGGGAGGGCGAATATAGTCCCCCAATCCACAGCGAAAAAAAATTTCGTAACCCAATATTTCTTACCATGTAATTCCCACGAGAATGCACAGAACGTGCCGGCTTATCCACAAGGTCTTCTGAAATTATCCACAAAATACAAAAGTTTTCCGGCCTTACTGAGTCACTATTCACATTTCCTGTTAGTAATAATAATGCACCTTTTTTTTGGCTAGCAAACTTATTGCATAAGATGCCCGCCCACTGTACACTTGGGGTATTTCTGACACAGCGATCCTTCGTGTCACGCTACTTACAGCCTATCCGCTGAACACCGATCAAACTATAGTGCAGGTTTCAGCGCATGTAAAAAGCTTAACGGGGTTTACCACTTTGTTTCACGCCTCAAAATTGAATTTCAGGATAATTCAATCGTTATCTTTGCCGCCATCAGCATAAGTTTATTACATGACAATCTCATACAACTGGTTACAGGAATATTTGCCGGTAAATCTTGAACCGGAAAGACTAAGCAGGATCTTAACATCCATCGGACTTGAAGTAGAAAGTTTTGAAAAATACGAAAGCATTAAAGGAGGTCTCGCAGGACTTGTTGTTGGTGAGGTGAAAGAAAAAGAGAAACACCCGAATGCCGACAAGCTTTCCGTTACCAAAGTTGATATCGGAACAGGAGAATTACTTCAGATCGTTTGCGGCGCACCAAATGTGGCAGCAGGACAAAAAGTGATTGTTGCACCGGTAGGCACCACTATCTACCCAAATTCCGGTGATCCGCTCACCATGAAACTTGCGAAGATCAGAAGTGTGGAGAGCCAGGGTATGATCTGTGCCCAGGATGAAATAGGCCTTGGTGAAGATCATTCAGGAATTCTTGTACTTGCACCCGAAACCAGGGTGGGTTCGCCGGTTGCAGATCTTTACGAAACTTATTCAGATTATATATATGAGATCGGGCTCACCCCGAATCGTATGGACGCAATGAGTCATCTTGGTGTTGCCCGTGATGTTTGCGCATATCTTACCCATCATGACCGTCTTGATGTACGTGTAAAACAACCATCAGCAAATAGCTTCAAAGCCGGAAAAGGAAAGCCGGTAAAAGTTACCATCGAAAACAAAAATGCCTGCCAGCGTTATGCGGGTATCAGCATCAAAAATATCACGGTAAAGGAATCACCAAAATGGCTGCAGGAAAAACTCCGGGCCATCGGGCAGCGTCCTATCAATAACATCGTTGATATCACAAATTTTATCCTGCATGAAACAGGTCAGCCACTTCATGCTTTCGATCTGAAAAAGATCGGCGATGAAGTGATCGTCGGTACTCTTCCGGAAGGAACCCCTTTTGTTACCCTGGATACAAAAGAACGTAAACTGAATGCGGCAGATCTGATGATCTGTGATGGTGCGCATAAGCCTTTGTGCATTGCAGGTGTGTTCGGGGGACTCGACAGCGGCGTTAAAGACAGCACTAAAGAGATCTTCCTCGAAAGTGCCTGGTTCAATCCGATCGACATCCGCAAAACATCTTTCCGTCACGGCCTTCGCACTGATGCCGCAACACATTTTGAAAAGAATATCGATATCAGCAACACCGTTAATGTATTGAAACGTGCGGCACTGCTTATCGTTGAAGTAGCAGGCGGCGAAATTGAATCAGAACTGGTTGATGTATATCCTGATCCAAAGGAAAAAACATCGGTTACACTTAAATATCACTTCCTTAAAAAACTCAGCGGCAAAAACTATCATCCTGACACAGTTCGTAAGATCCTTACAGGACTTGGGTTTGAAATAGCTAAGGACAGCATTGATGATGTGCGTTTGCTCGTACCATTCAGCAAACCGGATATTTCACTGCCTGCTGATGTGGTAGAAGAGATCATGCGTATTGATGGTCTTGATAATGTAGAGATCCCCGGATCAATCACCATTTCACCTTCCATTGAACAGGATGGTTTCAAACAGGTGTATACTGAAAAAGTTGCGTCATATCTTGCTGGTCTTGGATTCAATGAAATCCTTACAAACTCTATTACCAACAAGGCATATTATGACGAGAAGGAACTGGAGAATGCGGTTACATTGTTGAACAACCTCAGTGCTGATCATAACATGATGCGTCCTTCAATGCTTGAAACCGGACTTGAAGCTGTAGCCTATAATCTTAACCGTAAGAACGCCGAACTGCGTTTCTTTGAGTTTGGTAAAACGTACACGAAAAATGGTGAGGGAAAATACTCGGAAAGCAAAAGACTTTGTATCTATATAACGGGGAACGTTGGAACTGATACCTGGAAAGGCAAGGCATCTGCTTCTGATCTTTATTATCTTAAAGGAGTTGTGGCAAGAATCTTGCAACTGATCGGCGTATCAAAATTTGAGTGGGAAGCAGGTAACAATGCTAAACTCGAATCACCATTGCAGGTTAAAGTAAAGGGACAAGCTGCGATAGAAACAGGCGTCGTGGCTCAGCATGAATTGAAACGTTTTGACATAAAGCAACCGGTATTCTTTGCTGATATTTCATGGGATCAGCTGCTGGCGGCGATCTCAAAGCAGGCTGTTCAATACAAAGAGTTGCCAAAACAATTGCCGGTTCATCGTGATCTGGCAATGGTGGTTGACAAGGCCGTGGCTTATGAAAGCATCGAGAAAACAATACGCAAACAAAAGCTTCAGAAACTACAGAAGCTACAATTGTTTGATGTGTTTGAAAGTGATAAACTGGGAGCCGGTAAAAAATCGCTTGCAGTTAGCTTTACCTTCCTTGACGAACAAAAAACACTGACCGACGTGGAAGTGGATGAGATGATGCAGCAACTGATCAAGTCACTCACCAACGATCTGCAGGTTGAAATAAGAAAATAGATATGAC
>JBEVNF010000474.1:0-8200 GCA_040508255.1 Flavitalea sp. | reverse complement strand
CGTGTAATGCCGCTGGTTTCAGATTCTGTAAAAACCAAAACCTATGCAGGTGGAGTGTTCACCCTGGGCGCAGCAAATCAGCAAAATCTGGATGAACATTATAACTTCCAGGGCGAAGTACATCGTGCCCATACTTTCAGGTCGGTACAGTTTCATTATGGGCTGAATGCCATGATTGGCTCTTACAATCCCAAAAGTATTCTCCAGCACGGTTATCCCTCCGGCATCGCATACCCTCAAAGCGTTTATCCCGGGCGAAAGTTTTATGGAGGAATTGGTGCCTTTGGTGGTGTAAACTTCGTGATCCCGTTTGAGAAAGGCGGAGAATGGCGCGTGGTTGGTCTTGAGTCAAATTTCCAGCAGGAGTTCGGAAGCTATGCCCGTTACAGGAAAAACCTGCCGGATACATTCGCTAATGCAATTCAGTCCCAGGGTTATTATCATACAATTGGTGTTACCACCAATATTATCAGAACACTTAAAAGACCCGGCAACAGGTTTGGCTATAAACTTGGTGTTTTCGTAGCAACTACCCCTGTAATACAAACAGAACAGATGTTCCGATACCAGGTGATCCCGACCTATATTTCGAACACCCTGCATTTTACGAAAGACCGGTTGAACGGATTTTTCCAGCTCAATTTCGGTACGTACACGGTTGCTTTCCAGACCGGCGCTTCCATAAGATTGGGGAAGTAGAAAAACTATAATTACCTAAACCACCTTCTTATGCTGAAGTTGAATTCCATATACAAAACATTCTTTGCTACCGTTTTTGCACTGATCCTGTTGCAAGCCTGTACCCCGAGTCAGTACTACCTGTCTCCATTTCATGCAAACAGTCAGCCCTATCGTTCCGTCCCCATGAGTTCTGATTCCGTGCGGTCGGCAACTTACGCAAGCGGTACTTTAAATCTTGGACTAGCAAATGAAGACCTTAGCGACAGGAATTTCAGTTTTCATGGAAGTATCCATCGCGCGCACAATTTCAAGTGGTTCAATTTTTATTATGGTGCAAATCTTACTGGCGGTAACTATTTGGTTTCTCCTGCCTATAATTATGAGGAGAGCAGAGGCTTGTTTGGCAATGGCAGGCGTACCACGATAAAACCCATCCAACCGGGAAACAGATTTTATGGTGGCGGTGGGCTCGTTGCGGGGGCAAGCATACTCATTCCATTTGAAAGATCCGGAAGCGAGTGGAGGGTGATCGGTGTAGAATCAAGCTATAATGCAGAGTTCGGAGATTACATGAATTTCAGAAGAAATGTTCCTGATTCACTTGTAAGAGGAAACTGGAAGCATCGCGAATTACCGATCGTTGGGTTTTACACAAACCCGATAAGACGCAGGCGGAAAACGGGAGATTTGGTAGGAATGAAATTTGGAATCTATTTCAGTCCCGAGCGGACCGCCACTTTCAGACCCACTCCGGATTACTACCCCTCTTTTGTGACACCAATATTTTTTTCGGGACAATTTCATTACACGCATGACCGAACAACCGGGTACGCACAACTGAATATCGGAAACTATGCCGCAGGTGTGCAACTGGGAATCTCACACAGGATCAGCAAATAGCCCTAAAAAGCAAAACCCGGATTCATCGATCCGGGTTTTGCTTTTTATGCAGTATTGCTTAAGCCAGTTGCAGCTTCTTTGCTTTTTTATCTTCTACATATTCATCAAACGTCATCAGCTTATCGATCGCACCATTTGGTGTGAGTTCGATAATTCGATTCGCAACCGTCTGAACAAAAGTATGGTCATGTGAACTGATCAGTACGATACCTGTAAAGTTCTGCATGCTTTCGTTGAACGACTGGATCGATTCAAGATCAAGGTGATTCGTTGGTTCATCAAGGATCACCATATTTGGATCCTGGAGCATCATACGGCTCACCATACATCTTACTTTTTCTCCTCCGCTCAGTACTGAAGTTTTCTTCAAAACCTCATCACCACTGAACAGCATCTTACCAAGGAAACCTCGCAGGAACGGTTCATCTACTTCAGTAACATGTGGTGGTACATATTGACGCAACCAATCCATCAGGTTAAGGTCGTTTGTGAAATACTCAGAGTTATCATTTGGCAGATATGCTTTTGAAACGGTTCCGCCCCATTCGTATGTTCCCTTGTCCTGTTTTACTTTTCCGTTGATGATCTCAAAGAAAGCAGTGATAGCCATCTGGTCGTCTGCAACGATCGCGATCTTGTCGCCTTTGTTTACAGAGAAGCTTATGTTGTCAAACAACACCCTGCCTTCAACAGATTTACCAAGTTTTTCAACATTGAGGATCTGGTTACCAACTTCACGAAGTTGTTTAAAGATGATACCAGGGTATTTACGGTTTGAAGGAGTGATATCTTCAAACACAAGTTTATCGAGCGCTTTCTTACGTGAAGTTGCCTGCTTGGATTTAGAAGCGTTCGCACTGAATCGCGCGATGAACTCCATGAGATCCTTTTTCTTTTCTTCAGTCTTCTTATTCTTATCAGAAGCCTGGCGTGCAGCAAGCTGGCTACTTTCATACCAGAAGGTATAGTTACCTGTGTAAACCTTGATTTTCTGACGATCAACATCAGCCACATGCGTACAAACCGCATCGAGAAAGTGACGATCGTGAGATACAACGATCACGATATTCTGGTAATCTGCCAGGAAGTTTTCCAGCCATGAAATAGTTACGACGTCAAGGTTGTTGGTAGGCTCATCCAGGATCAGGATATCGGGGTTACCAAAAAGTGCCTGTGCAAGAAGCACACGTACTTTCATAGCACCGTTCAGATCCTTCATCAGGAGTCCGTGCAATTCTTCCTTAACACCCAGTTCACTAAGAAGACTGGCTGCATCGCTTTCTGCCGTATATCCACCCATTTCACCAAACTCACCTTCCAGTTCGCCTGCACGCATACCATCTTCCTCTGTAAAATCCGCTTTTGCGTAGATAGCATCACGCTCATGCATTACGGTCCACAATTTTTTGTGGCCCATCAACACAGTGTTCAACGTGGTTATCTCATCAAAAGCAAACTGGTTCTGGTTAAGTACCGCAAGACGCTCCCCCGGGGTAATATCAACCGTCCCCTTGTTGGGTTCGATCTCCCCTGCAAGAATCCTGAGGAATGTAGACTTACCGGCACCATTGGCACCGATCACACCATAACAGTTTCCTTTATTAAAGGAAATATTCACTTCATCAAACAACACCCGTTTACCAAAAGAGAGTGTTACATTATTCGCTGCGATCATTTAATCCTGAATTTTGACCCGCAAATGTACGAAACAAAAAAGGGATGCAGAAATTGGGATTGAACTGTTTGTAACCCACGAATTTTCACGTAGTTAATTCTGCTCCATCCTGCCACCGGCGGGGATTGGGTAGATTTTGCCGGTGATGGAAGAAAATTTGAAACATTGATGGGTGTCCTGTATTTTAGCGCTGGATATCGTTAACCAGTAACTGAGGGAAATTGAATATGCTTTCTGCAACAGAATTTGAAAATGTTTACTCGTGGAAACCTTACAGAAATGACTGGCCGGTCGATATGGATCAGAAGGACCAGACAATTCTTGAGCATTTCGGCGCACTGATTAAGGATATGATCAATAATGAGGTGTTCGAATGTACCCAGACCCAGCCTGGAGACATTACCAACTATCTCGAATTTCTCTGCTATCCTTCCACCGTAAAAGATGACAACACCGATCAGCCAGGAATCCTGGTCTGCGTGAGCCTTTGCGCGCCGATTGCCATCTATTGCGAAACGGTCTTCAAAAAAGATATAAAATCGTTTGCTTACGCTTTCCCTGACCCCGCAATGGTCGGAGTGGTTCAGCACAAACAACTGAAGCCAATCGAAACCGAACTCCTTGGGATTTTCGAAAAGCACCAGCTTGATCTGATCCCGCGCCAGTATGCAACGCAGGATCTTTCAACTGATATGGCCACAAATCTTGATTCCCTGAACTTCGGAAACAAGGTATTACACGGACTTTTCCAGTGGAGAGAGTTCTAGAAAGGACAATTAATCAGCGATCCCTTCCAGCGCAAACAGGAAAGCGAATTCCAGCGCTTTCTCTTTCAGGTAGTCAAAACGACCGGAAGCACCGCCGTGACCATAATCCATCTCAATTTTAAACAGCAATTTCTGATCACCGGTTTTTGCTGATCTGAGTTTTGCTACCCATTTCGCCGGTTCAAAATACTGCACCTGTGAATCGTTGAGACCGGTAGTTACAAGCATATTCGGGTAGGCTTTCTTCCCGACGTTATCATAGGGCGAATAAGATTTCATGTATGCATATTCATTACTGTCTGTCGGATTCCCCCATTCTTTGTATTCAAGTGTTGTGAGGGGAATTGTTGTATCTGACATAGTGGTGATCACATCTACAAAAGGCACCTGTGCAATCACACCTTTCCAGAGATCGGGACGATAATTTACAATCGCGCCCATCAGCAAACCACCGGCGCTTCCGCCCATCGCATAGAGATGTTCTTTTGAAGTGAAGTTTTCTTTTATGAGGAACTCAGCGCAATCAATAAAGTCATAGAATGTGTTTTTCTTGTTTTGCATACGACCGTTGTCATACCAGGCTCTTCCGAGCTCCATGCCACCACGTACATGCGCAATGGCATATGCAAACCCACGATCAAGAAGGCTTAAATTATTTGATGAAAAACCGGGAGACATACTGAAGCCATAGGACCCATAAGCGTAAAGAAGCAAGGGTGCTTTACCATCTTTCTTCAGCCCTTTCCTGTACACAATAGTTACCGGGATCTTTGTGCCATCACGACCTGTGGCCCACAGTCTGTCGGCTTCATAATTTTCTGGTTTGAAAGAACCGAGGACAGCTGTTTGCTTTTTTAACGCTCTTGTTTTTTTTACGAGATCATAGTCATAAACTGATGCCGGTGTGGTCATGGAGCTATAACTGAACCGCAAAGTCTGTGAATTGAATTCAGGATTGATGCCGATACCCGCGGTATAGGCTTTCTCATCAAAGCTGATATAATGTTCACTCATATCAGCAAGTGAGATCACCCGCAATTCGCTTAATGCATTCCTGTTTTCTGAGATCACCAGGAATTTATCAAATGCTTCCATGCTGTTCAGATATACTGAATCAGAACCTGGTATCAGTTCTTTCCAGTTGTTCTTTTCCGTTGCACCTTCCTTTGTAACCATCAGCTTGTTGTTGGGTGCCTTCCAGTCGGTAAGAATAAAGAATGAATCCCCATTGTGTTCAACCTGGTATTGCAAACCTTCTTCTCTTGGCTGGAAAACTTTAAATGGTGCCTCCGGGGTTTTCGCATCAACATAGCGGTACTCGGTTGTCAACTCATTGATATGCGAAGAAAAGAAAATGTACTTTTTTGATTTTGATCTTGCAAGTGAAAGCGTGAAGCGATTGTCCTTTTCTTCAAAATGTGTTTTGTCTTCTGATACAGGGGTCCCTATCACGTGACTCATCAGCTTATGTTCAAGCAGCGTAACGGTATCCTTTAAAAGATAAAATACCGTTTTATTATCTGCCGCCCAGGCTATGGATCCACCATCAATGTTTGGAACAGTTTCCTTGTACTCAACTCCTGTTACAAGGTCTTTTACATGTAAAGAAAAAAGACGTCTGCTTACTACATCAGTGGTGTATGCAACAAGCCTGTTATCATCACTTATTGAATACGCACCTACTTTAAAGTACTTGAGATTTGCAGCAAGTTTATTCTGATCAATTATGATCTCTTCAGGTGCAGTGAGTGTTCCTTTTTTTCTGCAATAGAGCGCGTATTGTGCGCCCTCTTCGTAACGCGTGTAGTACCAGTAGCCGTTCTTAAAGAAAGGAACAGTTTCATCCTTCTCCTGGATGCGGGATTTCATCTCCGTGAAGAGTTTGTCCTGCAATTGTTCTGTACCGGCAAGCATTTCCCCGGTGTACTTGTTTTCTGCTTTCAGGTAATCGAGTACCTCGGGATTTTCTCTTTCATTCAACCAGTAGTATTCATCATCACGCACATCATTGTGTGCGGTTAATTGCTTTGATTTTTTAGCTGCAACAGGTGCCTGTATATCGGGCCATTTATACGTTCCGTTCATTGTTTCTTTTTCGTTTTTACAGCCTGCCAAAATGATAGGCATAACTATTATTGCCATCAACATAACAGATATTGAAGGGCTATTGTTGGCAAAGCATTGCTTCCAACCGCGCATTGACGATGATTGCATGATGAGTGTAAGGTTATATAAAAGGTCAGGCCAGTGAGATCAGTTCTTTTACATCTAGTGGTTCAGTCACCATCCTGAGTTTGCCTTCTTCATCAACGGGCCATTCTTCGCGGGGGCGATCCCAGTATAATTCAACGCCGTTTCCATCGGGATCCGCAAGGTAGATTGCCTGTGACACACCATGATCGGAAGCACCTTCAAGCGGGTAATCTGCTTCGAGTAATCTTTTCAGGATCACTGCAAGGTCTTTTCTTGCAGGATACACTACGGCAGTATGAAATAGCCCCGGGCTTCTGTCATCTGCACGTGGACCATTTTTACTGTACCAGGTATTCAACCCGATATGATGATGATAACCTCCTGCTGAAACAAAGGCTGCATCGCTGCCATGACGCTGCATGATCGCAAAGCCAAGTAATTCGTGATAAAATCTCAGCGAAACTTCGAGGTCAGAAACTTTGAGGTGAACATGTCCGATCCTTGTGTTTTCAGGTACCGTGTACGAATCCATATCGATCTTTTTTGTGATTTGTTTAAAGTTCGTAAAGTTTAGGCAGAAAATGAGTGTAAGAATCTACGGATAATTCAGGGCTCATATGAACTTCTGAAAAATGGAAAATCCCGCATAAGCGGGATTTTCGGTATTCATTTAGCTTGTGATCAGATCATTTGTCTGAAGTAAGCCCGGCGATCATGTATTCATTATTCAGGCGCATAATGTTTGTCACTGAAATCTCTTTAGGACATACTGCTTCACACTGATTGGTATTTGTACATCCTCCGAATTGTTCTTTATCCATCTGCGCAACCATGTTCAGCACACGGCTCTTCTTTTCAGGCCCACCCTGTGGCAATAGTGCCAGGTGCGATACTTTGGCTGAAAGAAACAACATTGCAGAACTATTCTTACAGGCTGCAACACAGGCTCCGCATCCGATACAGGCGGCGGCGGCGAAAGCAGCATCTGCATTGTCTTTGTTGATTGGTGTAGCGTTTGCGTCAACAGCGTTACCAGTGTTCACTGAAATGTAACCACCAGCCTGGATAATACGATCGAATGAACTGCGATCAACCATCAGATCTTTGATCACAGGAAATGCGTTTGCTCTCCAGGGTTCAACGGTGATGGTATCACCGTCTTTGTAGGCACGCATGTGAAGCTGACAAGTTGTGTTTGCCTGCCATGGACCGTGAGGACGGCCGTTGATATACATGGAGCAGGTTCCGCAAATACCCTCGCGGCAATCATGATCGAATGCAATTGGTTCTTTACCCTCTGTGATCAGTTTCTCATTCAATACATCAAACATTTCAAGGAACGACATTTCTGACGACACATCACTTACCTGGTATGTTTCGAAACGACCGTTATCATTCGGGTTTTTCTGGCGCCATACTTTCAGGGTCAGATTCATTGTGTAGTGCTCCATGCTATTGTAATTAATTTGGATTTGAAATTTTGAATAACCGTTTTATTTGTATGATCGCTGGCTTGGTTTCGCAACTTCGAAAACAAGTTCTTCCTTATGAAGTTCCCAGGCACTATCACCTTTGTACTCCCATGCCGCTACATAAGAGAAGTTTGCATCATCACGTTTTGCTTCGCCTTCCTCTGTCTGCATCTCTTCACGGAAGTGACCGCCGCAACTTTCTTTTCTGTTAAGTGCATCACGACACATCAATTCACCCAGTTCAATAAAATCAGCAACACGGTTTGCTTTATCAAGCTCCGGATTCATTTCTTTGATCTCACCGGGAACCTTAACATCTGACCAGAATTCTTTTTTTAAAGCCTGGATCTCGATGATCGCTTCCTTGAGTCCTTCTTCATTGCGCGCCATACCGCACTTGTCCCACATGATCTTACCAAGACGTTTGTGGAAACTCTCAACGCTTTGTTTACCGTTGATATTTTTGAGGGTATTGATTCTGTCAGCTACTTCTTTTTCAGCTTCAACAAATG